>JAZSGD010000253.1:0-12852 GCA_045532555.1 Eubacteriales bacterium
TGCATAACGTGAACGGCGAGACCCTTCTCGCTTCCGGTATTCGAGAGAATATCTACGAATTCAGAAAAAGGAATAGAAAGCTTGTCTATATCGGCAAGCATTATCATAGCAAAGTATTCGGAAAGAACGCTCTGGGAAATATCAACGATATTAGCGTCATATTTTGCACACTCGGAAGCAAGCTTTGCGATGATTCCGACCGAGTCTTTTCCAGTAACCGTTATAACTGCTTTCATTGCGTGACCTCCATAAGAATACTACTCTACTGTAATTATACTACACAATTATGAATATTTCAACAAAAAAATATAACCAATTCAATATTTTTACCCGTATTTTTTAAAATTCATTGAAAAAGCGAAAAAATTATGCTATACTGAAGGTGATAAATGCCCTTGGAGGATCAAATGTTTGAAAATTCATACGAATATATAATCAAAAAGAAAGCAGAGGGAGAGCTCTTATTAAAACGAATCTTCGCGGTCGTCGGTTACGCAGTATTCTTTCTCGTGTTGACAGCCTCCGTACTGGCACTCCTGCCATCCCTGCTCATTCCCGCGCTGCTCCTGATATCCTGCCTGACCGCGCTCCTCATATTCATCACGTGGAGGTTTCTTTGCATTGAATATGAGATACTTATCGCGAACGGCGATATTGTTATAACGAGACTTTACGGCAAAGGCTCACGAAAAATGATCTTCTCCTCCCCCATCTCATCGCTCTCCGAAATAGGAGAATACGACGACAAGGCTTATGAGGAGATCAGCAAGCTGTCCTTGCAGAAAAACCACATCTGCCTCTCATCGCTATCGGCGCCCGACGTCTACTACGCACTTTTCGAAGACGAGGACGGCAAAGGTATCATATATTTTGACGCTCCCGCGCGTGCAGTCGAGCTTTTGAAAAAATATAACGCAGGTGCGTTCAGAGCATCTGCAAAACGCATAAACAATCAAGCGAAAGGAAATTAAAATGAAAAACCAAAACGAGATCAAGGTGCGCCTCTCCGACGAGCTTATTCGTAAGCTTATCTATATCTCCGAGGCAGAGGGCAGAACACCCAATAATCAGTTTATCTTCATGCTGCGCAACAATATTCAGTATTTTGAACGCACGAAAGGCAAGATAGACGCGGCAAAGCTCGCCGCAATAGACCTCTCCAAGTATACCGAACAAGAATAAAAATCCAAATGAGGTGAGCGTAAAAGTCTCCTCTACCGGATGCTTTTCCCCACATATATTTTGTATTTCGCAAAATTCACCGATTATTATTTGCGCCGTCATCGGCTGCGGAACGGAGATTGTTATGAAGGATATCGTAGTCAAAAACCACCTCCCCTTGAAGATAGTTCACGAATTAAAAAGACCCGGGGACTCCACCTTTGAAGAAAAATGTGCAGAAATAACAAAGGGGCTCAAAAATCTTTCCTCACTCGGATTTGGAGGTATAGTCACCAACGTCTGTTGGGGCGAAGACTACCTGAACAACGAGGAGGATTGGGCTCTGCTTCAATATGCGCTCGATGAAACAGACCGCCTCGGTATGCGAGCCTGGATATACGACGAGCACGGTTACCCCAGTGGTAGCGCAAGCGGACAAACGCTCGCGGCACACCCCGAGTATGAATGCCGCGCGGTTGCAAAGATCACTGAAAATCTGGCGGTTGGAGAGACCAAGACGATCGACCTTCCCCACGGACACCTTCGTTTTCTTTACGCGGCAACCTATCCAATGAGCAAAAACGGCAAGATAAATCCCACCGCGCCACTCGAGGAAAAGATATGTAACGGAGAGAGAAGCGTAACATTCACAAACACTACGTCTCAGCCACTCGTCATTTGTGCCTTTGCCGACAAATATCTTTACGAGGGCTCACACGCCGAGCATAACGTCTTTATGGCCCAGCGCTATATCGACCTTATGAACAAGGACGCGGTGCTCGAATTTATCAACAACACCTACGAAAAATACACCGCCCACGTCGGAAAGCACTATACGAATGGCACGGGGCTTATCGAAGCCTATTTCACCGACGAGCCCTCTCTCATGGGTTGCTATATCAACGCAGGGCTCTATCCCCCACGCACTCGTGACCCCTACGACGACACGATCCCGCTTTATCCCATCGTAAACTTCGGCAGAGACGTTGAAAACACGTTTGAGGCGCTCTCGGGCTTAAGCTTCAGAAAAAATCTGATCTTCCTCTTCTGTGGAAACAGCAACCACGCAAAAAAGGTGCGATATTTCTTCCATCAGACCACCTCAAAGCTCTTTGAGGAAAGCTTTTACGCACAGATATCGAATTATTGCGCCACCAAGGGCACCCGATTCGGCGGTCACGTACTGCTTGAAGACGACATACGTCACCACGTAATATTCGAGGGCAATATGTTCTCCTTCCTGCGTCACATGCATATCCCGGGCATAGACATGCTCCATTCCCTGCCCGAGCTTGTTCGCAGAGATATGTTCACCCCCAAACTCGTGTCCTCAATCGCTCACGCATACGACCGTCCTCGCGTTATGAGCGAGGTGTCTGCTCATGCGCAGGGCAACAACGTGACGATCGATCAGATGTACGCCTCCCTCGCGCTCCAATACGCATTCGGTGTCGACATCTTCACCTCGTACTATCCCGAAACGCTATTTGATAGAGATAATTACGAAAAATACAACCGCGCAATAGGAAATTTCGGCGACATAATGGCAGGTGGTGTGCCACAGGCAGACGTACTTCTCTGCTATCCCATCGAGACCTTTATGATGAACCATATCACCCCCGACGAAAACAGCTTTTTAAGCTTCACGGACGAGGAAAATGCCTGCCGCGACGGACTATACAGTATAATGTACGAGCTTTGCGATGCTCAGGTCGATTTCGACTTTGCTGATTTTGAGGTCATCAAGAACCTGCCCGTCCGCGACGGCAAGCTGCTCGGAAAGCAAGGACAGATATATAAATATCTCGTCCTGCCTCCTATGGAGCTGACACCCGAAATGAGTGGCGTGTTCGCACATCTTGAATCCAAGGGCGTCAAGATATGTATTATGAGAGATTCCTGCTTCTCCGACCTCGGCAGCGCAGGATTTGGCAAAAAGTTCTCGACCGCATCCGCGCTCGTAACGTCGTTCGACCGCCACGAAGAAGGATTTGCCGTGGACCTCGACACGATCCACGAGGGTGTTGCCTGCCTTTGCAAAAAGATAGGCGGTAAGAATCGCTATATGTTCGTTAACTCGACAAACGAGGAAAAGCATATCAACTGCGCTCTGCGCGATACGGGCAACGCAAAGCTTTATTCCCCTCTCGAGAACGAAAACAAACCCTTTGCCTCCTATCCCGACAAGTCCGGCACACGTTATGAGTTCACCCTCGGCGGATATGAGGTGCTTATAATAACCGAATAAAAACAAAAATCCCACCCGATAAACCGGGTGGGATTTTTACCTATTTAATATGATCAAGGATCTCGACAATTCCGTCTATCGTCTCACAGCCGGTAGTCAAGAGCCTCTCCTTCGACTGATGACCGCCGGTGAAAAGCAAGCAGTCCGCACCAAGCACCTCGGCGGTCTCAGCATCGTGAGTCGTGTCGCCCACGAACAGTATCTTCGCCTCAGGATTTTTCTCTCTCCATTCCCGCGCAAGATGTAGTTTGCCTGCCGCATGAATATCGTCAAGACCTATGATCTCGTCAAAATATTCAATAACTCCAAGGTCTTCAAGCTGATTGCAAAGCATATTCTTCTCACACGCGGAAAGAATGACCTGCTTGGTCTCGGTCTTTGCCACCGCCTTGACCACCGTGTCAACTCCGTCAACTATGCCCGCGCTACAACAGTTTTCCAAATAAAGCTCGACCCATATAGGAGCCAACACCTCGTAAGGCTCCTTGTCGAAATCAAATCCGAGCTTTCTGTAATATTCTTTTATCGGAAAATCAAATATCTCCCTGTATGCTTCCATATCTGATATGATCGGCAGTCCGCGTTCGCCAAGCATACGGTTTACCGCATCTATTCCCGCTTGCATATCCGAAAAGATAGTGCCGTTAAAATCCCAAAAGAGATGAGTGTATTTCAAAGCTGCCTCCACAATAAATCAGGTATCAAAAGCCTCCGTCCGAGACGGAGGCTTTCTATTTTAAGTTAAATTATTCACCCGCAGGAATATAGCCATAAGTTTGCATCCAAGTGTAATATACGGCGTACGGCGATTCTCCTGCATTGTCTTCCTCGTCCGCGGGGTTATAAGTCTTATTGGTCAGCTTTGAGAGTTGCAGAACGAAGTTGTCGTAGATCTGACCCTGATATTCAACGGTGATTGAGGGATTGCCTGCCAAAGTAATACACAAACCGGACTTCTCATCAGACACAAGCTTTGTCAGCTCGTCTATGTCCTCACACGCCTCGATCTCTGCAGAAATCTGCGCGGTGTACTGCATCAGATAAGACCAGAGATTATAGTCAAGATCGGTGTCGTATTCTTCGAAAATGCTATTGAAATCAAATCCAAGCAGAGGATTGATAAGAGCATCATTGTTCTGCTTCTTGGAGTTCTCCCAATAATCAGCGGGAAGCCCCTCCTCGGGATGAGCGATGAAGCAGTTACCCGTCTTTCTTATATCCATCTTATAAAGAGTGTCAGCGGATCTGGTAAGAACTCCCGTATCCTCATTGATGGTATAGTCAACACCCTCGACACCGTACTGAAGAATGTTACGGAGCTTGGAGTCGGTATTGAGCATCGTAAGCACCTTGACACACGCGCTTACGTTAGTGGAGTTAGCAAATACTCCGAACATATTTCCGTAGAGTGACTCCTCGTCAACCTCAGGGTACTTTACAACGTATGCATAGTATTCCTTGCCGTTCTCATCGGTATAAACACCGTCGTTATCTTCCATCGAAGCCTTGATAGTGTAATCGCCGTCCACAAAGGAAACTGCCGCGTTTGTTCTCGTATCACCTTCGGTAGCATAATATCCGTTATATTCGTATGCCTTGAGCTTAAGATAAATATCGCGATACTCGGGGCTCGTAAACAAAGAATTGAATCCGAGAGAGATCTGTCCGCGAGAAGCGGTAGCCGCATCGCCGTAAAGCGCACCGAGCAACGAGAATTGGTTGCCGTTACCTATCGAGTAAACATTGTCACCGAACTCATCCTCGGTCCAATCGATATTCCAATACCATACGAACTGACCTATGCAGTCTTCGAACGTTGCGTCGATCGGGAGAATTTCGGGATTGGAGTTAGATACGTCCTCAAGGAAGTTGCCGAGATCAAGCACGGTATTTACATGCTCGTTATTATAAAGCCACTCGTCAAAAAGATCCTTGTCAACAAGCATATACTTATACTCGCCGATCTGAACGTTATTGGGAATGGCGTACGTGCTTCCGTTATACTGAACACCCTTGATCAAAGAACCCGAGATGTAGTCGTTGAGCATTTTTCCGCTTGAGGCAATATAGGAATCGAGAGCAATAAGCCACTCGTTATCAATATATTTCCTATACATATCCAAGCCGGAAACGTATATAATGTCAAGCTGATTCTCCTGAGTTTCGGGATAAACAAGCTCCTTTACTCCAAGCTTATCTGCTTGATATACGTCCTCAACGTTGCCTGTCTCTTCCTCTTCATCAGCCTGAGAAATATAATCCTTGTACTTCTCAAACTCAGGGAAATAGGAATAGAAGGACTTGGTCAGAGCAGACACGGGGTAATTCTCCTCGGGGTATGCTGCCTGATAGTCGCTTATGTATTTTTCAAGTGCTCTTTCTGCACGGGCCGCCTCCTGCGCGTATTCAGCCGCGTCGGAAATAGTTTTGGTCAGCTTCTGCTCGTATTCATCTTGTGTGTAGAACAAAAGGTCAACGTTTATTCTGGACTCCTTGGTTATCTTTGTAAATGCAGCCTCGACAGCCTCGTAAGTCTCAATGACCTTCAGCATTTCCTTGTATTTTGCGCTGTTTTTGTCGTTGTCACACTCGTTTTTAAGATACTCGGCAAGCTCCGCATCAGTGTTGCAGACCTTTCTCTCGGTTATGACGCACATCGTTATTGTCTGAGCTCCGTCGATCTTCTTCTCTTCTTCTTCGTCTTCTGACGAACAAGCTGTAAGGAAGACAGACAGCACAAGGATCAAGCCCATAAACAGACAAAGCAATCTCTTTTTCATGTTAAATCTCCATTTCTGCCACGCGGGGCAAGGTTTTTATGAACGACGGCACTAAAAAAGCTCCTTCGTTCGAACTCCAACATTCTCGCGAATATCAGAATCAACGCCAAGTTATATTTTACACCAAACGGATCAATTTGTCAAGTAAGTAATTATTAATAAATATAAAAGCAATCAATCTGTTACCTTTGCTTCGTATTAAAACGACAAAGACCAATATGCAACGTACACAATAAACTCGGCGCCTTTTTGTGCACCAAGCACAAGCCATTGTGAATAGTGCACATTTTGAGGGGTCGTTTTTGTAACTCAAAAAGAATAAATATTTACAATTTATCAGTCAAGAAAGCCTCTGAGGTGTCTTGCACGGCTGGGATGACGCAGCTTTCGGAGCGCCTTTGCCTCGATCTGACGAATACGCTCTCTGGTAATGTCGAATTCCTTTCCGACTTCCTCAAGCGTTCTCGTTCTTCCATCGTAAAGTCCGAAACGAAGCTTGATAACGTGCTCCTCTCTGGGAGTTAAGGTGTGAAGCTCTCTTTCGATGACCTCACGAAGAATCGTCGAAGCTGCGGCATCGGCAGGTGCGGGCGTGTCATCATCGGGAATGAAATCTCCAAGATGGCTGTCCTCCTCTTCGCCGATAGGGGTTTCAAGAGAAACGGGATCCTGTGCGATCTTAAGTATCTCTCTGACCTTGTCAGCACTCATGCCGATCTTCTCACCGATCTCGTCAGCGGTGGGCTCACGGCCAAGCTCCTGAAGCATCTGACGGGAGTATTTGGTGACCTTGTGAATGGTCTCGACCATGTGTACGGGAATACGAATGGTTCTCGCCTGATCTGCAATGGCTCTGGTGATCGCCTGTCTGATCCACCAGGTCGCGTAGGTCGAGAACTTGTATCCCTTAGTGTAGTCGAACTTGTCGACCGCCTTCATCAGACCGAGATTTCCCTCCTGAATAAGATCAAGGAAGTACATTCCTCGTCCAAGGTACTTTTTAGCTATACTAACAACAAGACGGAGGTTCGACTCAACGAGCTTGGTCTTAGCATCCTCGTCTCCGTTGAGCATTCTTTCCGCAAGCTCCTTTTCTCCGTCGGAATCAAGCAGAGGAATACGACCGATCTCCTTAAGGTACTGACGAACGGGGTCGTCGATCGAAAGTCCCTCCTGCTCGAGTATCTTTTCCATGCTCGCGCCGTTTTCAAACTTGGATACTTCCTTCTGGATCTCCTCAAGCTCTGCATTTGAAAGCGTACCGGGCAGAGAAACTCCGTTATCCTCGAGCGCCTCATAAAGCTTGTCAAGCTCGTCAACGTCGTAGTTCATCTCCTCGAGAGCCTGATCGAAATCCTCCTCGGAAAGTCCTGCCTTTTTGCTTTTTTCAATAAGGTGTTCTACCTTTTTAGACTCGGTCTCCTCGGGGGCTGCGTCTACCTCAACACCTTCAAAAAACATATCACTCATTCTTATACTTCCTTTCGCTGATATACTATTTATTCGCGTTGCGCTTTTGCTCAAGCAAGCGCCTTATCTCGTCGATGCCATTCGCTTCAGATGAGGAGGATTTCTTCTCCTCCTTCACAGTCTGCGCGCACTGGAGAAAGACCTGCATACCGTTTTCGGTCAGCACTCTTCTCTTCTGCTCCAGACCCTGAAGCCTGCCCATTTCATCAGGCGTGAAAAACTCTCCAAGCAAAGAAAAATCATACTGATTTTCCCTTTGAAGCTCAATTATTTTATCAAAAACTCTTGCGTGGAACTCGGATATAAAATCCTCAGCCGAAAGCTCTGCCCTGCCTCTAATTATCGCATCGCGATACTCGTCGTACGTCAGCAGAAGTCCGATGACTGCCTCCTCCGCCGCCTTTGCTTTTATATTTTTTATTCCGTCGGTGTTTATCTTATCGCCGACTCCCATCGCACCAAGCCTTGCCTGCTGCGACGTCTTTTCGTTGAAGCTTTTTATTTTTTTCTTTCTGAGCAGCTCAACGTCGTTTTTCAGTCCCTCGGGAGAGATCGAAAGCCTTGCCGCCGTCGCGCCGATATAAACGTCCCTCGCCGCGCTCGACCATTCCTCCGAAATATACTCACACATTTCAGCCGATGCCTTGATCTTGTCCTGCGCAACCGAAAGATTATATTTCTGCAACGTCGATTCAAGCTTGAATTCAAATCCCGTGCGACTTGCGTCAAGCAACCTGCGGAAGCTGTCCGCGCCGTACTTTTTAATGTACTCGTCGGGGTCCTTCGCACCTTCCATTCGGAGAATCTTTACGTCAAGCCCGACCTCCGAGAGCATTCTGACAGCCTTTCTCGTAGCCGCCTGCCCCGCCTCGTCGGAGTCGTAGGAGATAACTACCTCCTTGGTATATTTCGCCATCATTCTCGCTTGATCCTGCGTAAGCGCGGTTCCAAGCGTTGCGACAGCATTTTCGAATCCTGCCGCGTGAAGCGCTATAACGTCCATATAGCCCTCGCAGAGAATAAGCCTCTCCGAGCAATGATTTTTCGCGTAATTGAGCGCAAACAGATTGCGGCTCTTTTTAAATCCGGGCGTATCCGATGAGTTCAGATATTTAGGCTTGGAGTCGTCCATAACTCGACCGCCAAACGCGATAATATCACCCGACGTATTAATAATGGGAAAAATAACTCGATTTCTGAAATAATCGTACGCTCTTCCCGTTTTCTGACTTTTTCCGCAAAGGAAGCCGACTATCAGCTCCTCGTCGGTAAATCCCTGCTTGTGCATGTGATCGGTAAGCGCACCGAAGCTCTCGGGCGCAAAGCCAAGACCAAAATGCTTGATAACAGCAGGCGACAGCCTTCTTTTTTCGGAAAGATATTCCATGCCAACGCGACCAAGCTTTGGATCGAAAAGACAAGCGCGGAAATATTTTGCCGCCGCGAGATTCATCTCGTATATCCTTCTTTTGCTGATCCCGCCCTGCTCTTTTTCATCCGACGTTATTGTTATTCCCGCCCTTTTGGCGAGCAATTCGACCGCGTCGGGATAATCAAGATTTTCCGAACGCATAATAAACGTCACCGCGTCTCCGCCCGCGCCGCAACCGAAGCAATAAAACGACTGTGTAGCGGGAAAGACTGTAAACGAAGGCGATTTTTCACTGTGATAAGGGCAAAGTCCGTTATAGTTTGCCCCCGCGCGTTTCAAATTCACGTAAGACCCGATAAGCTCAACTATATCGTTTCTCGAACGGATCTCCTCAACAAGCTCTCTTGGGAATCTCATACGTGACCCCTCCAGACCTTAGGAACAAAAAGCTCGTTATAGGTTTCGATCGCATATCTGTCGGTCATACCCGACACAAAATCGCAAACGCACCGCTCAACAGACTCGTTCTCCAGATTTTTATGGTAAAGTCCCGGTAGCTTGTCGGGATTTTTAACGTAATATTCAAATAACTTTATGAGCATCTCGCGAGCCTTGGTGTCCTCACTCTTGGCGATCGGATTACGGTACACGTTTTCAAAAAGGAAATCGCGCAGATCGTTGGTAGCCTGCCCAACGTCCTGACTCATCATAATGTACGGCTTGTCATAGCTGGTTTCAATGATCGACATGACCATATTGTTAATTCTCTCGCTGTGATCTTTACCGACCACGTCGGTAATATGCTTCGGGATATCCTCTTTCTTGAGCACTCCCGCGCGGCAAGCGTCGTCTATGTCGTGATTTATGTAAGCTATTCTGTCAGCATATTTGACTATAACACCCTCAAGCGTAGCAGCCATGTGCTTGCCCGTGTGATTTACGATACCGTTGCGGACCTCCCAGGTAAGATTAAGTCCCTCTCCGTCGTTCTCAAGCACGTCGACCACGCGCAAGCTCTGTCTGTAATGTGTAAAATTCGGATCAAAGCACTCTTGGAGTGCCGACTCTCCCGCGTGTCCGAAGGGCGTGTGTCCGAGATCGTGACCAAGCGCAGCCGCTTCGGTAAGGTCCTCGTTGAGACGAAGTGCGCGAGCAATAATTCTCGCTATCTGAGTGACCTCAAGCGTGTGCGTAAGTCTGGTGCGATAATGGTCGCCCGCAGGGGCAAGAAACACCTGCGTTTTATTCATAAGTCTGCGGAAGGACTGCGAGTGAATGATCTTATCTCTGTCCCTTTGGAACTCCGTGCGTATGGTGCAAGGAACGTAAGGGCGCTCTCTGCCCTTGGTATTTGCGGTCAGGAAGGCATAACGGGAAAGTGTCGCTTTTTCACGCTCTGAAAATATCTCACTCATATTTTTATCAAATTTATGCTTCACGTTGTACTCTCCCCTCAATTTAGTCGTGCCGCGAAAATCACCCACGCAATATTAATATACGCTCAAAAAAACAAAATATCTTTTTTTGCGTGATTTTTAATAAAAAATTTTAAAAATTCGTCAATAGCGAACCTCATTCGCCAATTATCTGTATATTTTCGACTCCGAGCGCGACAGCCGCGTCGCAAAGCGATGAATTTTTCTCGGAGAAAACCACTCTCATCGAATAAGACGAGATATAATATTCCATCTCACCTAATGTCGAGTCAAGCAGGCTTGCTTCACCCTCGATAGCGGCCTTGTCGGCATCGACGGGAAGATCTCTCAGATCAAGCGCAACGAAATCACACACCGATCTTAACCTTGCAGCGTGATAGATTTCTTCTTCGGTCAGCTTAAAGACCTCGGGTGGAATAAGCACACCGACCACAGCAGCTTCCGCGGAATACGAAGCCGTGCTGACGAATTTTTCAATCTCGTCAATATTGTCCTCTGTCACGTCAAGACCGACAAGCATGATCTCGTCAGCGCCGTTACGAGCCGCCTCACTGATAAGAGCCAGCTCATAAGCCTTGTATATTTCGCGCAAGCTCTCGTCCTCAACACCAAACGAAGTCACGTAAAAATACGCGCAAACGCGTCCGCCGTTTTCGTGAATATACGTCGTGTATTTTGAAAGCTCACTAACTCCCTCCTCTACCGCTTCGCCAAAGCTGACGTCGTATGCGGTGTCGTACGTAAGAGAGCCGTCGGGAGCACGTAAGCAGACCGAAAAATCAGTAATACCAACTTCCGTCAGCATCCCTGCGTAATCTCCAAATAAGTAGAGACGTGCGTTGACCGGCTTTACGACCCTGTCTCCCGAATAATACGGTTTTGTATCAAAGTGATATTTTGGCGCGTTCTCACGCTTCTCCGCCTGTCTGGCAAGCAAAAGCCCCACCCCAACAGAGATCATCAGACAAAGCACGACGAACGCCGCAACTATAGCAATATAGACCCACGCGCGTGAACGGTCTCGATTCAAAACTGTTCTGCGGGAATACCTGCTTCTTCTCCGTACGCGAGCCATGCGTTCGCCCTCCTTTGCATAAATTTTATGGATTATTCAATGTCAATAAGCGACAGACCGTCGAAATATTCATTTCCAATAAAGCTTATCTCGGCTTCCTTGGCGTCCTCGCATTTTTTAAGCGCGCCGTATCGATAATGCGATAACAGCTCCGCAGCTTGCTTCTTGACCTCGTCCTCCTCGAGAGGAAGTCTCATAACAACGTAATATCCGTCTTCAAGCTCGATCACGTCACTTGTGCCGTAAAGATCGAGCGCAAACGTGGCGGATTCAAACTCCTCGCCCATCTGTCCGACCGTAAAATAAATTCCCGTTCCCGTGATAGAATAGCCCTGAACCATAGGCGCCTTACCGATGACGTTCTTTGTCATATACGTAAATCTCTCACTGTCACTGCTTATCTCCGCAAGTGCTTTGGAAACCGCCTCTGCCTCGGGGAGACTTTTTTTAGCGTCCCATATCGTGTAGACCTGTCCTTTATAAGTGGTCGTGACGGAGCTCTTGGGATAATAAGCATAGGTTGCCTTTGCCCACTCCTCGCTCTCCATTATGTGATCGGCGAACGCCTCCAGCGAGTATTCGTCGTACTCAATGCCGATCTTGTTCTCTATAAAATGGTCAAGAAGCTGTGATTCAAGATAGTCGACCTTATACATAAGTCTGACGAAGCTGTCGGTCAGATTATTTTTCGCAAGCCAAGCCTTGTATTCGTCCATATCTCCTTCAAAGGTGGCTTCAACAAACTTCTCCAGCTCATCGTTAACGTGATTTTTCACCTTGCGCGAATCGGTCTTGATTCCGTATTCATCACACAGAGCGAGAATTATATAGTTGCTCTTGAGATCGTCAAGCACGAGAGCTTCAAGCTGTGCTTCATATTCAGCCTTGCCTGCGATGTCAAGTGTGTCATATTTACCAAGTCTTACGTCAAGTGCCTGCTTGTAAAGAAGCGTAACGTAGCGCAGCTCCTCGTATTTGACCTCAAATCCGCCGCATTCTCCGACCACGCGCGACTCCTCCTTGGTGCTCTTGATCGGGCGGACCGAATTGAAATACGACACCGCCATAATCACTGCAAACACGACCGTGCAGGCTATTCCCGCGACGATGACACCCGCCGCGATCTTCCTCTGCTTAGTCCATTTTGTATTTTTGTTTTCCGTTGTCGAAATATTTTTCACACTATTGCTGTTTTTAGCCATAATCTTCTCCGAATTTCATAAAATCATCAAATCAGGTCAAAGAACGGTACAATAACCCATTATAATATTTTATTATACAATATCATTGTGAATGTTTTATGAATTGTG
>JAZSGD010000099.1:0-19034 GCA_045532555.1 Eubacteriales bacterium
CGATCACGGAAGCTACAGTACCTACAACAACGCTTCGGGTACTGCGAGAACCATCTGGCTTGGCGACGGAGTCGATATTGTGAACGCTGCAACCATGACCATCCCTGCATCTGCGCTTTCGGGCTACGCACCAGGAGAGGTTGTAACAATTTACGTTGCGGCATCTGTTGACGGACTTAACGGAGCATACGTTGTACTCATTTCCAGCGAAATGACGATTTCGTAATGATCCCAACGATCAAAAATCGTTAAATAACTTTAGCGGCTACCCTCAAACGAGGGTAGCCGCATTGTTTATATTGAGTGTTGACCGAGAACTCTCCCCCACGTGTGCAGGGGAGGGTTTTTATTGTTCGGTTTGCGTTATTACGGGTCTGTTATTTTGCTTTATGAAGCAAGCAGAAGTATCATCGTGGCAACGAATGTAACAAGCTCAACTGCGCATAGAATAGCGATTATTCTGAGTCCTCTGCGGTAGGGCTGCTTTGATCTGAACGAGAATATCAGACAGACTATCAGCGCCGCAAGGGGAATTGCTCCCAAGAACAGCGAAAGGATAACTGCCGAAAATCCGACCATAAAGTCGTTACCGTCATAATCGGGATAGAGGTCGATATCGTCCTCAAATATTGACTTGTCGAGCTTGCAAAGCGTAGCATATTCGCCGTCGTCCAAATTGAAATCGTAGTAGTAGTAATTCCCATGGTCGTCGCAAAGAATATCACCCGAATAGACCAAAAAATATCCGTCGGCGCTTATAGTATTGACGGGAGAGTAGTTTTCGTAGTAATATATCTCGTACGATTTGACTTTTAGGGGGTTTTTGAAGATGTCCGCACGCTTGATATAAACGTCCTGGTAGTTTTCGTAATCAAAGAAGGTGTATTCAGTGCCGCCCTCGGTCAAAAACTCCTCGTAGTCGTCAATATAGTCGACGTTGACGTAGTAGTCTTCCAGATATCCGCCCTTTTCAAAGGAAATATCAATTTGTATGTAGACGTCCTCGCAGGCATATGCCGTGATCGAGGCGATCTCTGCTTTCTGCTCAACACTCAGAGCAAAATCGGAATCGGAGAGGAAGATTTCGTTTGCATTGCCTCGAATATTCTCGGGGAAGTAAACGTAATCGTTTCCGTTGTAGGTAACGCTGTTGTAATCCTCGCTTATAACGACCTTGCCGCTGTCAGCAGACGGAATTATGACCAAAAGCGAAGAAATAAGCGCGATAGCCAATACGAATAATACAATTTTTCTTGTTTTCATTACATTCTACCTCCTTAAGCCAGATTGAGCTTCTTGTCGAGCAGATAGTACTCAAGAAGATACAGAGAAACGCAGAGCGCCGCGACAAACACGAGAAGAACGAGCAAGATCAGAGATGCAGCTCCCATCATCGCGGTTTCGGGAATGTTTGCGAAGGTTCCGCTGAGGAACATCAAACCGAAAACGTATATCATCTGAGCAGCAAAGGACATGGCGGTGTACGCTCCGTAATATATACCTATTGCAGCGACCACCTTGGCTTTTTTCACGATGATCGAAGCCAAAGTTATGCATATATACAGAAGGAGTATCGACGAAAGTGCTACAAAAATGCCGATCAGCACTATTTCTATCGCATAAACGATCGCATACGCGCCCATAGCCTGCACCGCCTCGCCAAAGATCCAGCCGATCGACCTCCAGATTTCCGCGTTGAAGAAGTCGGGCGAGCCGATCGCAAATACAATAACAACGTCAACGATGAGCATAAGGATCGTCGCAAGGGAAGCAGCAACCGTTACGATGAGCTTCGAATTGAGCAGTTGGCTGCGCTTGACGGGAAGGGTAAAGGTCAGATAACCCTCGTCGGTAAAGAAGTTTTTGTAAAAACGTACGAATATCAGTATTTCGGTGACTATTAAGAATGCCGACAGACCGATAACCGTTGCCACGACTCCAAGCACCGCGACCATTATCATAAGTGCGTTTGGATCGGTGTCGATAAAGTTTGTGAGCGCGTACAGACACATGCCGCCGATAATCGAAAGACCGACCGATGAGATCGCCAATATCCACCAATATTTGAATATCGCGCGAAGATCGTATTTAAGTAGTTTTTTAAGCATTTTTGAACACCTCCCTGAATAGCTGGTCGAGGGACTTGCCCGTTTTTATTCTCGTTTCCTCCGCCGAGCCCGATGCGACGATACGGCCGCCGTAAGCAAGGAAAACGAAGTCGTCGAGCACCTGCTCAACGTCGGTTATGAGGTGAGTCGTGATTATTATGGTTGCCTCACTGTCGTAGTTGTTGACTATCGTGCTGAGAATATACTCACGTGCTGCAGGGTCAACTCCCGCGATCGGCTCGTCGAGCAAATAAAGTCTTGCCTTGCGCGACATTACGAGCACGAGCTGGACCTTTTCCTTCGTACCCTTTGAAAGCGTTTTGAGCTTTGCCTTTGGGTCTATGCTAAGGTCGGCGAGAAGTCTGTATGCTCGCTCCTCGTCAAAGTCGGCGTAAAATTCCTTGAAATATTCTATCATCTCGTTGACCGACATAGAGCCGTTGAAATAAGGTCTTTCGGGAAGATAGGATATCATCGCCTTGGTCTGCTCGCCAACGGGGATATCACAAACGGTGATCTCTCCCTCGCCCGGCTGTAAAAGTCCCGCGATAAGCTTTATAAGTGTGCTTTTTCCGCATCCGTTAGGACCGAGAAGTCCGATTATTTTGCCCTCGGGGATACGGATATTGAAGTCGTCGAGGACAAAATTACCTTTTTTGTAGGCCTTTTTCAGATTTTTACATTCAAGGACGTTCATTGATCTCCTCCTCTATCATTGAAATAAGTTCTTTTGTCGGTATCGACATTTCCTTGGCGCTCGCGACGAAATCACGCACAAGTGATTTAGCCTGATCACGCTGACAGCGCTCGATTATGGCTCGATCCTCGGTCACGAATTTGCCGAGAGTGCCGTGCACCTCAAGCAAGCCCTCGGATTCAAGCTCTGCAAGCGCACGCTGGACGGTGTTGGGGTTGACCGCAGTCTCGGCGGCAAGCTGACGGACGCTTGGGATCTGTTCTCCCGCGCGGTATTCGGAAGAGATGATCTTTTTTCGCAATCGTTCGGCAAGCTGCACGTATACGGGACGGTCAGAAGCAAAGCTCCATGCCATATTTTCTCACTCCTTTTTGGCTTGTTGTGTTACTGTGTTAATACAATGATACACCTATTTTTTGAATTTGTCAATAGTTTTTCAAAAAAATTAAAAATTATGTTTTTGATGAAAAAACACCTCTGCACATGGCAGAGGTGATATATCTTTATTTGTTTTTCGCAAAAACCATATAAACGTCGTTTTTGGGGACTCCGCGGTCACGCGCGGTGGCTTTTATGGCGTCCTTTTGATTCATTCCCGTGCTTACGTAATAATTTACGTGTTCTTCAACCGAAAGCGAGCAGAGGTCGTTTTTATCGTCATTTTCTGCGCCGTCCGCGCCCTCGACCACGAGCACGTATTCGCCGCGCGGGGAATTTTCCTCATAATGCGCGACTGCGCCGCCGAGCGTAGTGCGGTGAATGTCCTCGTTGAGCTTGGTCAGCTCTCGGCAGAGTGAGATTTTGCGGTCACTTCCGAAAATTTCATTCATATCGGCAAGAGTTGCCTTCAATTTGTGCGGTGCTTCGTGGAAGATCAGCGTGCGATCATCATTTTTCAATTTTTCAAGACGACTGCGGCGCTCCTTTTTATCTGCCGAAAGGAATCCCTCAAAGCAGAATCTTCCCGTCGGTAAAGCCGAGAGCGTGAGCGCCAAAATAGCGGCGCAAGCACCGGGAATGCTCGTCACGGGGATATTTTGCTCGGCACAGAGCGCGACCATGTCCTCACCCGGATCGGATATCGCAGGTGTTCCTGCATCGGTTATCAGGGCACAGGATTCGCCTGCAAGCAACCGCGAGCAGATCAGCTCACCGTGGGTGCGCTTGTTGTGCTCGAAATAGGAGACCATCGGCTTCTGGATTCCGAGGTAGGAGAGCAGGCGCATCGAGTTTCGCGTGTCCTCGGCGGCGATAAAATCGACCTCGGAGAGCACCTTAACGGCTCTTGCAGAGAGGTCGGCAAGATTGCCGACGGGGGTTGCCACGAGATAGAGCGTGCCGCCCACGACCTTATTTTTTTCGGGGGATATCTCGACGCCAAAGTCGAGCTCGGTCAGGTTTTCGTTCATTTTTAATGCCTTTCAGAAGGTTTAGAATGTCATTTTTTTTACTCCGAACATATAATTGTTATTAGAATAATGCACGGAGGTTACTATATGCCGAAGATATATATCGATCAGGGACACAATCCTACGAGTCCGAACACAGGTGCGGAGGGGAACGGACTCAGAGAGCAGGATATTACCTACAGAGTCGGTCAGGAGCTGGCGACTCTTTTACGTCAAAGCGGAAACTATGAGGTGAGATTATCACGACCAACCCCCACCACAAAGCTTGGCACGACTAATGCGGGTAGCTTAAGAGCACGCGTTGACGACGCAAATTCTTGGGGGGCGGATTATTTTATCAGTATTCACACCAACGCCTCGGAGGCGAGGAGCGCCTCGGGTGTGGAGGCTTTTGCTTACGCAAGGGGCACAAGAGCCTTTAATCTTGGCGAGGATATAGTTGACAATCTCGCCGAAGCAACGGGGCTGTCGAACCGCGGAATGAAGGTGCGCCCGGGGCTTTATGTTCTAAAGAGGACGAACATGCCTGCCGTACTCGTTGAGATCGGATTTATCACAAATCCGCGCGATGCTGCGCTTATGCGCGACAATCCCGAGCTCTTTGCACGCGGAATCTATAATGGTATAGTCGAATATACGGGATTGCGCTGATCAGACGGCTTTATTCGCCGATCATTTCACGAAGCTGATCCTCGCTTATGATCGCAACTCCCAGCTCCTGCGCCTTAGTCAGCTTGCTGCCTGCCGCTTCGCCCGCGACCACGTAGCTTGTTTTTTTCGATACAGAGCCTGAGACCTTGCCGCCCTGCGCCTTGATCATCTCGCTTGCCTCGTCGCGCGAGAGCGAGGGAAGTGTGCCCGTGAGGACGAAGGTCAGTCCTGCGAATTTGTCGGACCCTGCCTCCTTGACCGCTTCGGTCATCACGCCTGCCGCCTTCAGCCTGTTGCAGAGCTCGATATTGCTCTCACGCGAGAAGAAGGTGACGATGCTGTTCGCGGTTATCTCGCCGAAGTCGTTTATTGCGGTCAGGTCGTCGACCGTAGCGCTCATACAAGCATCGAGTGTGCGGAATTTAGCCGCAAGAGTCTCTGCCGCGACCTCGCCGACGTTCGGAATGCCGAGCGCGCAGAGCAGGCGCTCAAGTCCTGCCGATTTTGAGCTTTCTATTGCAGATATCAGGTTTTGAGCTGATTTTTCGCCCATGCGCTCGAGATTTTGGATATCCTCTGCACGAAGCGAATACAGATCGGCGGAGCTTTTGATAAGATCGTTGTCGATAAGCAGGTCTATGATCTGCGGACCGAGACCGTCGATATTCATCGCACCCTTGGAAACGAAGTGCTCGATTCCACGCGCAAGCTGTGCAGGGCAGGAGAGATTGGTACAGCGCACCGCCGCCGCCTCGTCGGGATCGTAATACACTGGCTCGTTGCAGGAGGGGCATCTGTCGGGCATTCTGAATTCGATCTCGTTACCGTCACGCTTTTCAAAATGTGCGCAAACCACCTCGGGGATGATGTCGCCCGCCTTTCTGACGGTAACAATGTCGCCGAGCATTATTCCGCGCTGACGGATGAAGTCGAGATTATGCAGAGTCGCGCGGCTGACCGTCGTACCCGCAAGACGCACGGGGGCGAGGTTTGCCGTGGGAGTCAGGACTCCCGTGCGACCTACGTTGATAGTGATGCTTTCAAGTCGGGTCTGCTTTTCTTCGGGAGGGAATTTATAAGCCGCCGCCCACTTGGGTGTGCTTGTGCCCTCGCCGATGATTCTGCGGTCGGAAATAAGGTCTGCCTTGACGACGACTCCGTCGATGTCGTAGGGGAGCGTTTCCCTTGCCGCGCCTATCTTTTTTATGTGTTCTATTACCTCGTCGGCATCACTTGTACGCAGACGCATCGAGACCACCGAGAAGCCGAGACTTGCGAGTCGGTCAAGCGTTTCGGTGTGGCTCTCGGGCGCTCTACCGTCGCTGTATGGCGAGCCCTCCTGAAAGTTGAAGACGAAGATATCGAGTCCGCGGCTTGCCGTGATTGCGGGGTCAAGCTGACGGAGTGAGCCTGCGGCGGCATTTCTCGGGTTTGCCATAAGCGCCTTGCCCTCGGACTCTCGCTTCGCGTTGATGCGCTCAAAGACCGCGCGCGGCATATAGACCTCGCCGCGTACCGTGAGGTCAAGAGGCTCGGGCAGAGTCATCGGGATAGAGAAGACCGTACGAAGATTTTGTGTCACGTCCTCGCCCGTTACGCCGTCGCCGCGTGTCGCACCCTGAACAAATACGCCGTTTTCGTATTTCAGCGATACCGAAAGACCGTCAATCTTTGGCTCGACCGACCATACGATATTGGGAATTACCTTTTGTGCGCCCTCGATAAAGGTGCGTAATTCGTCGTAGGAAAAAACGTCAGATAGTGAGTCCATTCTCGCGGTGTGAGTCACCTTGCCGAATTTATCAAGCGGCTTGCCGCCGACTCTTTGCGTGGGGCTTTCGGGACTGAAAAATTCGGGATTTTCCTCCTCGAGACGCTTAAGCTCGGCAAACATCATGTCGTATTCGTAGTCGGATATTACGGGGGAATCGTAAACGTAATACAGCTTTGCGTGGTGAGTTAGCTCACGGCGCAATTTTTCTATTTTTTCTTTGATCATTTTGTCCTTTCCCCCGCGCATCCTACTTGAAAATAGGAAGGCGAGAATTGCTCGTCGTATACATTTATAGTATACCATACTTTCGGACAAATTTCAATAAAAAATAGCTGCAAATCAAAATTTTTGTATTGACTTGATAGGGAATATCCTATATAATTAATATGTGAAAACATTTGACCGACCGCGCTGATTTTTTCGTTGCGCGTCGGTTGTTGAAAGGGCTTTAATGAAAATTGCAATAATTTACACGAGCGTGGGCGGAACGACCCGTGAATGCGCCGAGCTTTTGAAAAAAGAATTGAAAACACATGACGTAGATCTTTTCGATCTCTCCGAGTGCGATCCCGAGTTGAGTGAGTACGATACTATCGTGGTTGGATTCCCGATACGAATGGGAAAGGCGGAGAAAAAGGCACGCAACTATATAAAAACGCATTTGGAGAACCTGAGAAAAAGCCGTGTTGCGTATTATATCTGCTGCGGTTTTGTTGATTGCTTCGATGAATATGCCGAAAAGACGATTCCTGACGTTCTGCGCGAGCGTGCGGTTGCCATTTCTTGCCTTGGCGGATCGCTTGAGCCGTCACGCTTTAAGGGACTTGACAAGCTTGTGGTCAAGGCGGTTAGAGCAGAGATACTTGGCGGAGGAGAAAATGGGGAACAGCACAGAGATATGTCGTTACCGACGATCATGGATGAAAACATTTCTCAATTTGCCGACAAAATAAGGAGTGTTCAGTAATTTTTAGGGGCTCGGTTTGTGCACATTTTACAAATCGAGCCCTTTTAATTTTGCCTATTTTTTATCTATTCGAGAAAAAAAGTTGTTGACAAAAGATGCCTATCGTGGTATAATATTGTGGTAAGCGAAAAAATGACCCGCTAGCTCAGATGGTAGAGCACTTGACTTTTAATCAAGGGGTCCGGAGTTCGAGTCTCCGGCGGGTCACCAAAAATCAAAACACCCGATAAGTCGGGTGTTTTGATTTTTAGAGGAACGAAATGACTCGAACTCCCTCAAATCCGCAGGATTTGATCTGTATGCGGACAGGAGATTTTAATATATAGGGTGTTGTGACCGCATACAAAAGTTCAGAGGCTGTGGCGGGTCACCAAAAATCAAAACACCCGATAAGTCGGGTGTTTTGATTTTTAGAGGAACAAAATGACTCGAACTCCCTCAAATCCGCAAATTCAGGAGAAGATATGCAAAACGACTTGTTGATAATTGATAGAAAAGCCGAAACAGTCATCTACCTTGGTTATACTCTTATGCTGACTAAACGCGAGTTTACGGTTCTTAATTTGATCATAGATCACAAAGAGGGAATCTCCTCACAAGAGCTACTCACCGCTATCTCTCCAAAGAAGAATATCGGCATTGGAAATATTGCGGTGCAAGTGTTCAATATAAACAAGAAGGCGAAGAAGATCGGTGGGCGAAACATTATTATAGAGCGCCGGTCAGATGGATATATGCTCACTCAATATATGTAAAAAGCGCATCTGTAAAACAGATGCGCTTTTGCGTTTATTTTTGAGCTTTTTCGCTATCGGGGGCAGGCTCGGGCGCGGTTGCTTCAACTTGTGCTTTCTCCGAAGAAGGAGTATCAGCCGAAGTTGCGTCAACCTGTACTTTCTCCGAAGAAGGAATATCAGTCGTTTCGCGCTTGGGGTCATGAGATTTCTTTTGTCTGCTCCTGAATTCCTTTTTATAATTTATTACGAGATCGTATTTGCCTCTTTTCTTCAAAATATGGCAGCATATCTTTTTACCAATATCGTATATTACCGCAAACAACGGCACTCCGATAAGCATTCCCGTGAATCCCCACAGACCGCCGCACAAAAGCACCGCGAAGATTATTGCGAAGGAGGAGAGCTGGAGATATCCGCCAACGATGTGGGGATCGAGTATATATCCGTCCAAAAACTGTATGATGAATATGAAAATGATAAAGGGGATAAGCTTTATCGGATCAGCTGCCAGGATTATAAATCCGCCAACGAATCCGCCGATGAAAGGACCAAAGAAGGGAATTATGTTCGTTACACCGCAGATAACGGCAAGAAGCGCGGGATAGGGAACGTTCATTAACTCAAGAACGATGTAATATATTAGACCTACGATAGCTGAGTCGAGAACTCTTCCCTCGAGAAATCCGCTGAACATCTTATCAGCGAACTTGAATTCGTTTATTACGACGTTGACTGTCTTTTCCTTTTTGAAAATGCAGTGGAGAAGCATTTGAGATTTTTGTGCGATCTTTTTTCTGCCTGCAAGGATAAATACCGAAATGACAAGACCGACCACGATATCAAACAGCGAGTTGAATATAGAAACTATAATAGGCAATAAAGAGTTGCTTACGAAGGACTGCATATAGGGCACGAGATCGGTCGAAAGCCAATTCTGAAGCCAAAGTATAGCCTGATCAAAATACGGACGCAATACTTCGTTGTCTGCTAGAAACTTCTGTTCCCATTCGTAAAGCCTATCCATATAGTCGGGTATCTTGACGACTATCTCGTTGACAAACGTCGTAATGCTCTCTATTACCTGAGGAACAGCTATCCAAAGAATTGCAGAGATTATAAGTGTCCAGGTAAGATAGGTAAGCACGATGGAAATTGTACCGGCGGTCTTCGTCGCCTTTTTCTCATCGCGTTTTTTTGATTTCAAAAGGCCCTTGAGAATCTGCTTTTCGTACATGTTGCAGGTCGATTTCATAATATAAGCAAAGACGCAACCGAGAATTATGGGATTCAAAATGTCAAGGATCTTTGAAATAACACCTGCTATGCTTTGATCTCTGTACAACAGAAAGAAGTATGTTATGCTTACCAAGATAACTCCCAGACATAACAAGGCGATCGATAGGCGTTTTTTGAAATTTTCGTTGTTCATTTAGTTATATAGCATCCTTTCGGGTAGATACCATAATTTTATCACACTACAACTATTTTGTCAACAATGTCAGAATGTAAATATTCGATTAATTTGATGTTTTGTGAATATTAAGACCTCGCCGCAGGGAGACCCAAGGAAATTCCTTCTATAAGATCGAAAAAGCAGTTGTCGTTGCCGATCTCCATACGCACACCCTCTATATGAATGTAGCGAAGATTAGCGTAATTATAAGACGAAAGCGGCTTGTCGAGAGCATCGTTGGTGTGTGCGCTGACGAGCGTTTGACCCTCTGAAAAACCCGTTATCAGCAGAGTATGGTAAAAATCTCCCGTTTCGTCGGCAAGCTGGACCACGTCACCCTCGATAGCCCTCGTGCTGTCGACCTCAATTCCGTAGGGACCGATCCCACCGTTTTGCGAGGCGAAGGAGGGGGTGTTGGTCATAAAATCGTAGAAATATTCCACGCTGCTCCACGCAGGTGCGCGATCATTAGGATTGACGTAATACCACCCGAAATCGCGTGTGAAATTCATAACGCATGAGCCCGCGTAGATGCACTGGGAAACGAAGCTTGTGCAGTCTCCGCCCTGACCTGCGAAATTGATAAAAAGAGGGTTTCGCGACAGCGCCCAGCGTCTTGCGTATTCGACAGCGCGTGCGCGGTTGTATTCCTTGTAAACTAACATAAATATACCTCCAAGTCGGTGTTTTATATCATTATATGCAACCCTTGTGGCTCTTTCCTTAAAATATTTAGAAAAAGAATAAAACGAAGGACTCGTACATAATATTTATTGAAAATAAATACGTGTGGAGGTTTATATGGAAAGATACAACACAACCTTAGCGGGCGGCTATATGCAGATACCCGTGTGCGATAAAACGGTAAGCACCGACCTTTCGGGAGATTTCACTCTGCCCGACTATCAACCCGAGATCAAAAAGCTTTTGCGTGTGACGGCATCAGTCCTGCCGCCCTCTAAGTATATTGGCAACGGAGAAGCGGAGTTTACGGGAAATATCGATTATTACGTTCTCTATATGGGTAGTGACAATGGCATTTATTGCGCGCCGCTGACCGCCGACTATAAGATCGACGTTCCGTTCGACATCTCGGAGCTTGGTGATAACGGATATCTCGGCGGATTTACGGGAAATGCAACGATCGGCGCCGATATGATAAGCGGAAGAGTGACTGCACCGAGAAAGTTGAGCATCAAATGCCGACTGAAGTCTCGGGCGCAGATCTTTGCCGAAATGCCGCTTGAGGACGGCTTTAGCGAGAGCGAGGAGGGAATTCAGAAGCTGAATTGTCGCGCTACAGTCAATAGACGGACGTGGGGTGTTGGTGAAATGCTGCGGATCTCGGACGAAATGATCTGCGATAGCGGAGATAGCGAGCTTCGGGTCATTTCTGCGGAGGGCAAGACCCTTATCGGAGAGATCACGGCCATGAACGGAGCAGTAAGCTGCCGCGGTGACCTTTATCTGAAATTTTTGCTTTGCCGTGACGACGGAGGAGTGCCGTACACGGCAAACAGGAAGATACAATTCTCCCAGACCGTCGCCGTGGACGGAATGACTCCTGGGGCGACCGCGTCGGCACGTGGAACTGTCACTGAGATGGGAATTGTTGTCGAGGACGGCAGAATCGGTATAGACGTGGGCATGATAATCGAGGTCGAGGGCTGCAGGGAGGAGAATATCTCCTACGTCAAGGATATCTACTCGACAGAAAGAAAGACAGAAAACAAATATAAGACCGTCACCATGCTGGCGGACGGCGAGGAGTTCTCAGGAAACTTTACACTCAGCGACTCCCTCGCACTTGACGACGCGAACATAGCTCGCGGTTCAAGGGTGGTCGACCTTGTTGGAGCTGTATATCCCGAGGAGTATATATTCGATTCCGACAAGTGTACTATTCACGGCAAGGCGAAGTTTTCTTTGCTTTTGGAGAAGGACGGGGAGTATTCGGTATCGGATATCGAGCTGCCCTTTGCCTACCGTGCCGCGACCTCGGGCGAGTTTGACAGAGCGATTTCTGACGGCGAGATCATATCGGCACGTGCGAGAGTTGACGACGATAGGATCGGAATCGATGCCGAGGTCGGTATTCACGGAAGTGCGGCGAAAGGCGAAAGCGCGACTATGCTTGCAGAGGTTGGATTTGGCGAGGAAATTGAGCGCGACCGCGGCAAGATCGTGATCTGCTACCCCTCGGGTGACGACAGCCTTTGGAGTGTAGCAAAAAGATACGGCGCGCCGCTTGAATCGCTGGCTTCGATCAATTCGTTGCAAAGATCTGCCGAGGCAGACTCGATGCAGTCCCTTGAGGGCGTTAAGTATCTTGTGGTTGGGTGACAAAAGCAGCAAAAAGCTGTAAATTAAAAAGCCTTCTCATACAGGAGAAGGCTTTTTTGACGCGCGGAGGGCAGAGAAAAGCCACGGATTCAACCGTGGCTTGAAAGTTGTTATTGACAGTACGATAAATTGGAATTTAAAGATTACTTTTTTGATATTCAAACAGACGATAGAGTTTTTTTGAAAATCTGCCCGCATATAACCTAGCAAAAATAAATCTTTCAAATCCTTTTAACTCTTTTATGTGTTTTTGAGGTATCATTGTGTGTTCTTTAACAAAAGCAAGCTTCTCGGTTTGATAGGCTTGTGGAAAATCTATACCGTAAACCTCGGTTACACCTACATCATTTATAGGGTTTCTTCGCTTTGACATTTTAGCGGCAAAAGAAGTATAAGCATCCACCAAAAGCATAATGCTTTCAAAATGAGAGCAAAGGTTATCTGCTAAATTTTGCATTTGATCTACGGTCAAGTACATACTTACGCCTTCCATAACGACGATGGCGGATTTATTTTTCTCAATCGCTGTCAGCCAAGCGCAAGATCTTGCATCGCCTGCGATCATTTTGTAGTCATCTGTTTCGGCATAGTAGCGCTTTCTTTCTTCAATAACCTCCGAGAAATCCACGTCGTACCATTTATGGTTTTCTGTTCCGACTCTTATGACTCGGCTATCCATTCCGCAACCGATATGAATAACAACGGCATCCGGCGCAGCTATCATTTGTTTTTTGACCCATTCGTCATACACGGCAGAGCGAACACCTAAATAATAGGCAAGCCATTTGGATTTTGACTTTCCCTTGAGCGCAAACCCTTCTGCCTCCCAAATTTCTTCGGCTTTTTTATCATCAAGGAACAAACCCTTCTTGCTCACGTAGGACTTTCCATATAAGGGGATGTATAATGTTTTGTTTACGTTATTCATATATGCTCCTACAAATTCTTATTTATCTCTAAATTGATTGTATCACAAAATTATTCACAAGTCAATGCTTTTGTAGGGCGGGTGGTTATCTCTCACCGATTTTTTCTCAACACGTGTTACCGTAGGGGAGCATTACATATGCTCCCGAAAAGGAAAGGGCGGATATGGAATCCGCCCCTATAATATTGTGGGGACATATTTGTTTTTTCGGCGGCAGCAAGCCACCGCCCTACGATATTGTGGGGATATGTTTGTTTTTTCTGCGATAGCAATCAACCGCACTACGAAGGGTCGGTATAGTCGCCCCCGGAGGCTCAAACAACTCACCCACAGCCAAAAAGACAGAGAATGGTTCTCTGTCTTTTTATAGATATTTACATATTCATCCCGCGAAGAGCAAAAGCCCAAGTAAAAGCAGCAGTTCGTTGTCGGCAGATTCTCCGTCAGAGAGATATACCATCAGCATCATCGCGATTATGAGCAATTCCTCACTTCCAAGTCCGTGCCCAAAGGGGAATCGAGCCGATGATGACGGATTTGGAGGCATAAGTGACGAAAATATCGACGGCCTTTCGCTTGGTGGACTCGGTTCGGGATTTTTTTCAGGCGGGAGAGAGTATCCGTCGAAATTCCTCGATTCACGATCGAATTGAGGCTCAAATGCGGCATCCGAGACATTTGAATATGAATCTGCATCGTACGATGTATTGCCCCGAGGATCTTCTTCGGTCTGAAACGGCTCTATACGGGCAGGCGGCGGCATATCACTATACGCGCCCGAGCGACTGAAGGCGTGACCGCCGTAGTTTTCGGGAACCTTAACGCTTTGTTTGTTTGGATCGGGTGACCTTGCGTACATACATACTCCTGAAAATTGGATTTTGTGAGATTTACAGTGACTTCAATACGTCACCAAGGCGACTTAGCTTGAGAATGTAGTCGACAGCCTGTTGTCTGTCGCGACTCAGATATGGCTTCATAGCGCAGAGCAGTGCCGCACGGCAATCGTCAGCAGAATGCTTTTTGATCAGCGCGCTCGCTTCGACAGAGTTGTTGTCGCTATGCGTTGTGTTAGCCGACACGGAAGCCGAGGCGGGAGCTACTCCGGCGCCCATTCCAAGCATGTCAAGCATAGGTTTTATCGACGAGATCAGAGCAGGTAGCTTTGATAAGAGCTCGGGATTGGAAAGCAGTGCCGAAAAAATATCCGATGAGGGATTTGCCTGCGGGGGAGGCTGTGTAGTTGCCGCTGCTGTTGAAAAATCCCGATCGGATGAGTCCGAGTCGGTCGGGGTGTTCATTATACCCTTAAGTATTCCCGAAAGGTAGTCGCTACCCGAGGGACTGCCTCTTTCGGTTGCAAGATTATCTTGATCGTTCATAGTAATCTCCATTCCGCCGCTTGCGGCGGCACAAATAGTAATCGATGAATTTTGCCGAAGAGGCAAAATTCGTGCGTGAAAAAGATTAGTTCACTGCTAGATAGAAATAACTTTCACGCTAAACACCTATTTTCGCTCAAATGCCTTTTTTACCGTTTTTAAAGCTTTTTATCAGCTCGTCAGCGCGTGAAAGATCACTGTCCGTAGCAGATGAGAGCGCTGCGCGAATACCTGCGACCTCGGACGGACCTATTTTGAGATTTGACGCATCTATGCCTGCGTCGCTTGCGATCTTTCTGATGACAAGAGCAAGCTTTGCGTCGTCAAGAGTCAGGAGCATATTAACTGCCTTTTTATCGAGCATCATAGCAAATTTCCTTTCTTGCAATAGAATTGTGAGTTCGTTATCATTCTATGCCAAAACAAAAAAATGTGTGTGTAAGTATAGACAAAATCGCCTTTAAATGCTATAATATAATATGAGAACCGACATTTTACGCGGTTAATAAATTGAAATAAAGGTGACGGATGAACATTCTCGTTTTCTCGGACTCGCACGGACGTGCTTCCAATATGATAGAAGCTCTTGAAAGGCAAATAAAAAGGCCCGACGCCGTGGTTTTCCTCGGAGACGGGATTCGCGATATTTCATATTGTAATCTGGACGGAGCTACGCTTTTTGCAGTTGAAGGCAACTGCGATCTTTACAGCACGTACGGCAACGTGAATGCCGAGGAGGAGATACTCGTTACGCTTGGTGGAAAGAAAATAATGATGGTCCACGGGCATGCGTACGGAGTCAAGTCGGGACTGGCGAGGATAGTAATGGCAGCCGCGCGAAAGGGCGCGGATATCGTTCTTTTCGGTCATACTCATCAAGCGCTTGAAAAGTATATCCCCGCAGGAAAGACCGAATACGGAATCGAGCTTGAAAAGCCTCTCTGGCTTTTTAATCCCGGAGCCGCCGCAGAGTCGTGCTGGGGATACGTGGAAATAGACAAAAACGGCAACGTCCTGCTTTCACACGGCAGACTGTACTGATAGAAAAAATAAAAGGAAAATCTTTCGATCTTCCTTTTAAGTATAAATCAAACTTCAGCCTCTGTCACGGGAGCAGCCATAAAGTCCTCTGCGTGAGTGAGAGCCTCGTCGTAAGCCGCGATGACCGCTTGCTCAAGCTCTGAACGGAACTGAGAGTTTATGGGGTGAACGATGTCGCGATAGGTGTCGTCGGGGTTCTTTCTGCTGGGCATAACGATAAAGAATTTGTCGCGCGCGTTGATTACCTTGATATCGTGAACTGCGAGCTGACCGTCAAAGGTTACCGAAACGACCGCTTTCATAGGGCCGTCTTCAAAAAGCTTTCTTATTTTGATATCCGTGATCTGCATAGTTTTGCCTCCGTTGTTTTTATTTTTGCAGCTTTTCTCTTTTATGAATATATTATATAAGTCCTTTGTGAAGACTATTCAACCGAAATAAGATTTTTTTGTGAAAAGTTGGAAAAAGGTAATGTTGTTTTTGCTCTGTATATGACGTTTTTCGTATAAATACCGATATTATTTGATTTTTATGTAAGGAGTTGATCTTAATTGTCCACACCGAATACTCATTTTGGCGCCGAGGCGATACGTAATATTATGAATGACTCACGAGGAAAAAAGATATTTTTTCTCGGCGCGGGGGGAATAATGATGTCCTCTCTCGCTCTGCTGACTAAAAGAGCAGGATACGAGGTCGGAGGCTCGGACCGTTCAAAAAGTGCGCTGACAGAAAAGCTCGAGGCGGCGGGAATAGAGATGTTTTATACTCACGCGCCTGAAAACCTCGGAGAGAATTGCGGTGCGGTGATATATACCGTTGCGGTCTCTCCCGATAACCCCGAATACGCGAGAGCGCAAAGCGAGGGTATTCCTTGCATATCGAGAGCCGACTATCTTGGCTACATAATGACAGAATATAAGAACCGTGTGGGGATCGCGGGTATGCACGGAAAGAGCAGTTGTACCTCGATGTGCGCAGAGATCTTTCTCAGCGCGGCAGAGAAGGGGGCGGTTACTCAACCCACCATCGTTTCGGGCGCGACCTACGCTTCTATGGGAGGCGCATATTATCTCGGCGATCAGGATAATTTCATCTTCGAGGCGTGCGAATATATGGATAGCTTCCTCGACTTCAACCCGACCGTTGCGGTTTTGCTTAATGCCGAGATGGAGCACGTTGACTATTTCAAGAGCATCGAGCAGATAAGAGATTCCTTTAGCCGCTACGCGTCACTCGTTGGTGAGCAGGGCACGGTCATATACAATATTGACGACGAAAACACGGTCATTTCGGCAGAAAAGGTCAACGCTAATAAGGTGAGCTTCGGTCTATCCGAGAGCGCCGATTTCAGGGCAGTCAACGTTGATCTTGACCTCTTTCCGATAGAGTTTGATATTCTGTACAAGAGTGAATTTTTTGCCCATATCAAAATGAACGCCTTTGGACTGCATAGCGTTTACAATGCGCTTGCGGCGACCGCGGCATCGGTCGCTTGCGGAGTTCCCGCCGAGGATATTGCCTGCGGTCTTGCCGATTTCAAGGGCGCGGGTCGCAGAATGGAATATAAGGGCGAGATCAACGGAGCGCTGATTTACGACGACTATGGGCACCATCCCACAGAGGTCAGCGCGACTCTTGCGGGTGCTAAAAAGGCTTGTCGCGGCAGACTTATATGCGCTTTTCAGCCCCATACGTATAGCCGCACCGCCGCGCTGGCAGAGCAGTTTGCGACCGCGTTTGGCGAGGCGGATAAGGTGATCTTGACCGACATTTACGCGGCAAGAGAGGACAATATCTACGGTATTTCATCGGAAAAGCTCGCGAAAATCATCGGCGATAAGGCAATTTACGGTGGGGATCTCAACGGCGTTGCAAAGATCATAAAAGAGATCGCCCAAAAGGACGATATGGTCATCATCATGGGCGCAGGAGATATTTTTAAGGTGTTTGGCAAGCTCGGGCTGTGATATCAATCGTATGAACGGAGAATTATAATGAAAAAAAGGACAAATAATAGGGGAGATAGAAAGGAAAACACATACTTTTCCTTTAACACTTATCTTATCATTTACGCAATAGCAATTCTCATTTTCAGCGCCCTTGCCGTTGCGTTTTTTATGAGTGGCGATGCTTGGGGAATATTGTTTTTGCTGATTGCGCTTCTCGCCGCCTTCATTGCGCTTGTGTCACCTTTGTATTTTAAATTTTCATACAAAAGTGTTACGATAGTTTACGTGCTCGGTGACCGCGAGAGTATTCCGTGGACTTCGGTAACAAGTGTAATTCAATACGGCAGTTGGATAGAGCACTTCGGAGGTTTTCCGTATTATCAAGTAGCCTATGGGCACAAAAAACAGAAATTTTACATGAACGGCGAGATAACAAAGAGCCGAAAAAATAAAAAGCTGATAGAAAAATTTTACGGCGAGATTATATAACGTTTATAATAAAAATCCTACATTCTCAAGGGGGAAAATAAGATGACGATTAAGGATGCCAAGAAAATAATATCCGATAATTCTAATTATGAAAAGGATAGCTTTGTTTGTTATCTTTACGAAGAAGGTTATTTTTCCACTGAAAAATTTTGGGAATATTATGATAGTATTGCAGCGCTGATAGGAGAAAAGGAAAAAGATGCTGAAACCACAAGGGAAATTACCCAATCTTATCAGAATATATTAAAAGAATTTATATGGCATTTTGATCCAAATGATATTGCTGATATAAAAAATTTGCCCGAAAATTACACGGACTTTATAGAAAGGCTTGATTTTGCATTGACTGCATATTATACTAATAATACAAATTTAATTGATGATGATTTGTTTGAGTTAAAAAAATAAAATCCGGATTGTAGAACAGTAAATCCCCGAAAGATTTTTGATCTTTCGGGGATTTTTCTCCCGTAGCCTTATTTGGTCGGTTTTTTGTTATAATATGTAGTTAATAATACTAAACTAATATTGATGATACATTATAAAAATGTTAACAATACTTAACTGAAGATGATATAAAACAATATTGTTAAGCAAGCTTAATCAATCCAAATTTCCAAACCTTATTCAATAACAACAAGAGTCGAGCACTCAAAACGGGGAACAACGTAGCTTACCTTGCCGTCCTCATAGGTGAAATCAAGATCCGTGCCGTCGGGCGCGATATAAACGCGCGAGGGCTTTTGTGCCACCTTGACTGTGACCCTTGTATCAAGCACGGTCGGAAGGTCCTCGATTATCTCAATGTTTGTGCCGCGCACCTTTGTGATCGCGTAAGCCAAGTGATTAACAAGTCGCTCACCGTTATCGGTTGGCTGCTTCATTAGAGAGGTAACACCAAGCGAACCAAGCGAGGTCGAAAGAGTCTTGTCGCCACCGAGCAGACGGTCAATGATATCGATAACGGCATATTTCAGATGGATCGCGCCGAACCTCGCGTATTCCGAGAAGATCTCCCAAGCGATATATCCGATCTTGTCGGTCACGATCGCGCCGGCATCCGTTTTGCTTCTGTCGTAAGGTGTGTGATAGTGCGAGCAGAA
>JAZSGD010000010.1:0-6818 GCA_045532555.1 Eubacteriales bacterium
TTTTGTTTCGAAAAAAATTTTTATGGAGGACTTTCTAACTATGAAGAACTCAAAGTGGATGAGATTTTTACTCATCGTAGTTTCTGTAGCTATGGTTCTTTCTCTCTTTGCTTGCGGCGATAAGGGCGGCAAGAACGATGAGACCACTACAGCAGCTCCCGAGGGCACAACTGCTGCTCCCGAAAACACCACCGTAGCAGGTGGCGAAACCACAACCGTTGCAGGCGGCGAAACCACCACTGTTGCAGGCGGCGAAACCACCGTTGCAGGCGGCGAAACCACCACTGTTGCAGGTGGCGAAGACACCACCGTTGCAGGCGGCGAAGACACCACTGTTGCAGGCGGCGAAGACACCACTGTTGCAGGTGGCGAAGACACCACCGTTGCTCCTGACGATGTATATGCAGGAAACTGGCATGCATCTGTTGACGCATTCTACGGCGACGTAGACGGCGATTTTGGTGCTGTAGAAACTGTAATCAGCCTTGCATGCACCAACAATCTGCTTGGCAATACAATCAGAGACAACGCAGAGGTATTCTATCCCACTATAACTGCTAACTTCGTTTTCTTTGGCGCAGGCTGGATCGCAGTTGACGGCTATGACGTTGAAAACTTCGTATGCAACGTATACGCAGCAGACGGTACCGTTCTTAAGACCGTTGAGCTTGGTCTCAACGCGGCTGAAGAGGGTGTTGTAACTCACGTTTCCAACAACATGGGCTACGCTGCAGGCACCGTTGCTCACAGAGTGACCGGCAATCTTGAGACTGAGCTTATCGATCTTACTGAATATGCAGATCAGACTGTAAAGGTAGTTTACTCTATTGACGTTGCTACCACCGAGTACACCATTGATCTCATTGAGATCGAGGTAGTTGTTCCCGAGGCTCCCGCAGGTGAGGACACCACCGTTGCAGGCGGCGAGGACACCACTGTTGCTCCCGGACCCGAGCTCGGTAGCGAGGAGAATCCTATTGAAGTTATGTTCACTATGAACGACGAGTATACCGCAGGAACCGCTACCGTAACCGTTCCCGCAGGTGCAACCTATTATTTCCAGTCTTATGGAATCGGTGGAATGAACCTGACTATCAATGATGGTACTCCCACTCCTCTCTCCGGCAATCCCAGAATGCCCGTTGTATTCTCCATCACCAACGAGGGTGAGGCTGAGGCTGAATACGCTCTCGCTGTTTCCTATCCCGTAGGTAGCTGGAGCAACCCTGCACAGATTGTTATCGGTGAAAACACCGCAACCATTGCAGCAGGTAGCCAGGGTTACAACTTCACCTACATTGCTGAAGCAGCAGGCACTCTTACTCTTACCATTTCCAGCGATGCAGGTTGGACTTACACCGTTAACAATCTGACCTCCTACATTTACGGCGACACTCAGTGGTCTGACAGCGATCCCGTTGTTAACCCCGCAGTTATCACCGTTGCAGCAGGCGACGAGATCCAGATCATTGTAAATACTTACGATCCCGCAGATGAGTGGAACGCTCCTGCAGGCACTATCACTCTTACCGTTGCTTTTGAGGCAGCTCCTACCCTTGATTACACCGTGGATTTCGTTAACGACACTATTACATCTAATGGTAACGTAACTCTTGATAATACGACTGCCGGTATTCTTAAGGTTACCAGCACAGGCGCAACCACTGACCAGGGTAGATTCTGGATTACTCTTCCCGAAACCGTTGGAACCGGCAAATACATCGTTGTAACTTACAGATACGCTGCTACAAACGTCAAAAATGCTGACAAGATATATCTCAATACCTGGGCTTCTACTGTGCATAATGGTCCTACGGGTCCCGAGTCCCAGAAGTGCAATCTTCTTGCAGACGGACAGTGGCACACCATCGTTGTTGATGCTACCAAGAGCCAGACTGTAAACGATGGCGAAGCTCTCAAGTACATTGGATTTGACTTCTTTATGAGCAGCAATGCGTATGAAGGCGATTACGTTGAGATTGCATGCATTGGTATTTCCGACAGCCTTGAGGAAATAGTTGAGGTATGCGGTGAAGTTGAATACGACCTTGACTATAGCAACTGTGGCGACCAGGGCTTCTCTACTCACACTTGGATATCCAGCTTGAAGACAAAGACCACTGCTGAAGCTAATGCTGATGGCAACTTTACCGGTTGGGTCGTTGTAGACGGCACGGTTACCGACGTATACTACAAGGCAGTTTACGCTAATGGCGAGACCGAGTGGACTAAAGGAACTGTTAAGATCATGGCTCCCGGTGATGATGGATATGATAATTACAACAACGCTGCAGGCACTTTGAGAACCATTCTCAACAACAGCGAGGACGTTAAGAACGTTGCTACCTACTCCGTTCCCGGAGCTTTGTTCGAGAACTGCACCGCAGGTGACGTAGTTACCATTTACATCGCTGCAGCTATCGACGGACTTGCTGAGGGTGTATACGTTAACTTTGTTTCCCTCACAGTTACTGTTGCTTAATAATTATTCTTAATTGAATAATTGGCTTAATTAATATGCCGCGCCCCCTTGATTTCAAGGGGGCGCGGTTTTTTTGTCATTCATTTTTATTATTCTATCATAATAGGAGAGGATCGAAAATATAATGCAATAGAGAGTTTTGCTCTGAATATGTTATTTGTTTTGGGGGGCTGCGTGAAAGTTGCGACCTGATGAGAGTTAAACTATCTTTTTCACGCGTGAATTTTGCCTTTGCGGCAAAATTCGTCAAAAATTTATGCCGCCGCGTGCGGCGGAGGGGGAATTCTATGTTCATTTATTCATTTCGCGCGTCGTCGCTTAAATTTCTCGGTATTATTTCGGTAACCTTGGTCGCCCTTATTGCGATTGTCGTGTTCGTGCCGATATACGCTGACGGCGCGGCAAGTGCAGGGAAGGTGACTTACACCGAGTCAAGCGATATTTCTTACGACGGGGTCAAGAGCGTTGGCGACGCGATGGAATTTCTCGCGCAGTTCGATCTGACGGTCAACGGCACGACCGCCGAGGTGCAAAAGGTGACTATCCCCGCTGAATTTGACAAGATATTCGCATCTTACAACGAGATCCAGAAGGCGCAGGGGCTTGATCTTTCCAAGTACAAGAAGAAGGAGCTGACGCGCTACACCTTTGAGGTCACCAACTACGAGGGATACGAGGGCAAGGTCTACGCTAACGTGCTGGTCTATCGCGGCAAGGTCGTGGGCGGCGATATTTGCTCGGCTGACGTGAGTGGGTTCGTTCACGGGTTTGAAAAATAAATGCAATCTTTCGGTAGGGCGGGTTACTAATCGTGCTTGCTCCCGCAGAAAGAACAAATACATTTCCACAATATCGTAGGGGCGGATTCCATATCCGCCCATTTCTTTTCGGGAGCATATGGAATGCTCCTCTACGGTAACATGTGTTGAGAGCAGAAACGGGGGGAGCTTGCTCCCTCGGTTTCGTTGTTTTATTTTGCGTATGCGTTGTAGATGGTCGCCATATCGTATATCGACTCGTTTGAGGTCGGCGCGTTTGCGGTGACAAGCACGTATTTGTGTCCGTTATCGCCCTCGGCGAAGGATACCATACAATATCCGCTGTTCGATCCTGTCCAGCCGGATTTTGCTCCAAGCACCTCAACGGCGGTGAACTGCGGGCGAAGATTGTCAAATTTGGTCGCGAGAGTTGCGTGGTAGAGTGTGTACGTATATCCGTCGTTTCTGAAATCTTTCGACAATACGTAGGATTTTGCTGTGAGAATGTTGGCACAGTGGGTGTTCTTCATCGCGTAGCTCATTATCATAGCCATTTCCTTGCAGGTTGTGAAGTGGCTTTCGCTATGCAATCCCGTGCAGTTGGTGAAATTGGTTTTGGTAAGTCCCATTTCGGTTGCCTTTGCGTTCATCAGCTTGACGAATTCTTTTTCGCTGCCCGCTATGTAATTGGCAAGCTCGATGCAGGCAACTCCGTCGGATTGAAGTATCGACGCGTAGAGCAGCTCGCGGACGGTCAGCTTTTCGCCAGCCTTGAAGCCGTAACCCGAAGCGCCCTCCTTTGCCATCGCCTTTACGACGCTTTCGGATATCGTTATAACGTCGTCCATAGAGCTTTCGTAGGGGAGGTTTTCTATCGCGACGATGAGCGTCATTACCTTTGTCATTGATGCGGGGTAGATGAGCTGAGTATATTTTCTTGATGCGATCACTTTATTGTCGGTAACGTCGACAAGCAGGGCGAAGTCTGAATTTATTTCGCTCGCGCCGATAACAATGCTCGTGTTGTCGTCGTATTCGGGCTCGGTCACGCTTATCTCTTGCTTGAAGGGGTAGGTCGCGTCCTTTGATGCCGCGATGCCGCCATCGTTTTTGTCGCCTGTGCCGCCTCTGTTGTGCGTGATGCAAAAGGCGGTCAGATAAGTTCCCGTGGCAAGCAGGATCACAAGCAGAGCTGCGATTATGACCATCGTGAGATTCAAAAAATCGTCACTGATCGAGCCTTTTTTGTTTTCTTTATCATTTAAAAGGTTCATGGGTAAATCCTTTCTTCTGTTAGGTACTTCTATATTCTATCACATTATTGTCTTTTTGTCAACAGTACGGCAAAATTAAAGAGACGCCGCAAATCGACGCCTCTTTAATTTATTCTCTCCAAATTATCAGAGAACAAGATACATTGCAAGAACGAGCACTACAAATACTACGGAAACTGCCGCGGTTACGATAGTGAGAACCTTGTTCTTGTCTGCTCCCTTAGTTTTACCGTAGAAGGTGTCTGCGCCTCCTGCGATAGTGCCCGAAAGCTTGCCGTCGCTATCAGACTGCAAAAGAACGAGAACTACGATTGCTGCGGCGAGAACCAACAGAATAATACCTAAAATCAAACCCAGATCCATTTTTTCGACCTCCTTTTATATCGTAATAGATGATATATTATCAAAATCAACCTGCTTTGCGGTCATACGCATAGTATTATATCATACTTTTTTTGAAATTGCAATAGGAATTTGCAAAAAAGTCAAAAAAATCTTCTTGGGGCTGTGTTTGAGCCGAACGGCTTGGTTACAAACTTAAAGCTTCACCATTTTATAACCTGAACCGTCTATTTTTTAAACTATCCTTATTGAAGGTTTTTGGGGAGATGCGGAACCACTTTTTGCCTAAAAAGCGGTTCCGCATATCTATTCTTGCTTACTTACTCACCGTGGGGAGTGCGCGGCTTTTTGCGTAGAGCTCGGCATAGGAGCCCTTTTCGCAGATCACGATCACCTTCGGGCAGTTGTCGAGCGCGCCGTAGTCTATCAGGATGACGGAGGAGGGGATCATAATTTCGGTCAGGGAAGTGCAGCTGTTGAAGGCGAACCAATCTATGTTAGTCACGCCTTTCGGGATCGTGACTTTCTTTACGGCGGTTCCCGCGAATGCACTCTCTCCGATGCTGGTGACGGGGAGTCCCTCGATCGATGTGGGGATCGTGACGTCGGTGTCGCTGCCGATATATTTCGTTATCGTGACACTGCCTTTGGTGATCTCATATAGGTAGGGGAGGGTGACCGACGGTTGCGCGGTGGGCTCGTCCTCCTTGGGTTCGGTGATCTCGGGCGCGGAGGGTTGGGTTTCGGTCGAGGGATTTTGCTTGTATGAGTCTATTTTGTCGTTCAGGATTGAGATCTGCTTTTCAAGCTCGGATATCGCGGTTTTATATTCGTGTTCGGTCGCGTAGTTGTCGGTCTTTTCATTCAAGAGCTCTTCCTGAAGGTCGGCTATGAGCTTTTCGTAGTACTCGATCTGCGCTGTGTAGTCGGTCCCGACGGTGTATTGCGGAGTTTTGACGGTGGTTTCCTCGATCTTGGACGAGGGCTTGTCCGAGCAAGCGGTGAGGGTCGTTGCACTTATTATCAGCGCGAGCGCGCCTGTGATCAGGCGGGGAAGGGACTTTTTTGAGCTTGTCATTTGTTTTTTCTCTCCTTATTTATATAGTTTGTCCGCGTGGCTTTAGCGGTAGTAAAATATATGCGGCTGTGAGTTGCATTATGCGGGGATCTTTTTGAGTTTTTTGAAATTATTTTACAAAAAGCTATTGACAAAAGGCGCACGTCGTGGTAAAATATTAAAGCTGTCTAAAAACAGCGCCGCATATTGCGGGCCAATAGCTCAGTTGGTTAGAGCTACCGGCTCATAACCGGTCGGTCCGGGGTTCGAGTCCCTGTTGGCCCACCAAACAGAAAAGCACCGAGAAATCGGTGCTTTTCTGTTTGGTGAGTCAATTTGGCAAGGAGAAGTCCGACGCCAAATCCGCTTGCGGATTTGTGCAAAGGTTCTGAGTCCCTGTCAACAAAGTAAGATGAATTAAATTGGGAGAGGTGATGGGTGTCTCTTTTGTTTTGGTGAGTCAATTTGGCAAGGAGAAATCCGACGCCAAATCCGCTTGCGGATTTGTGCAAAGGTTCTGGGGCTTACGTAAATCGCGAGACGATTTACTTACCGAGTTTTGCAACGCAAAACTCGCCGTCGACCTATGCAAGTGAAATTGGGGGAGTTGATGGGTGCCATCTTTGTTTGGGGCGCCAACAAGGTGACGAAGGATCCTGCACCTATTATTTAAACCAATCATTGACAATTTAGGTGGAAAGTGATATAATAAGGTTACATTATAAATATAGGAGGACAACATGGCATTTTTCGGAAATAATCACGGCACGCCAAGCTCTAATTCGCAAATTCTTGCAAATCGCTACAACGGTGCGAGATACGACGTGCTCGCTATTGCGATATTCACTTTTATCAATCTTCTTTTGCTGGTAGGGGGCGGCGACGTATATTTTGTCTTTTCCGCT
>JAZSGD010000195.1:0-2252 GCA_045532555.1 Eubacteriales bacterium
AACGGTCTGAAATTTGTTAAATTTGGCAGTTTTTAAATCTTTTGTTTTGTTTTCTATCGTATGTTTACAAAACGCTTTTGGGAAACTCAAAAAAAATTTTCAAAAGCTATTGACAAGGGCGATTCTGCGTGATATAATGTACATTGAGTTATTAGCAAGCGGCGATTGCGCCGTATAATCAATCAGACAGGAACAAAGAAAATACTTAAGTACGAACGGAGACATGTCGAAATGAAAAACGAAAAGCTCGTATATTCCACGCCCTCCATTAAAGTGGAACTTGTCGAGGAAGACATCCTCACTTGGAGCGTCGTGGAGCAGACGAAAGTTGACATGGGCGAGGTAAGCATCGAGGAAGGAACCTAATTCCTCCCCCCGCCCCCAAGAAACAAGAAGCCCACTCATGCGCAGAGTGGGCTTTTTTGTTTTCGGTCGTTTTTAGTCCCCAAAATAGCCCGTGCGAGAACACTAGAAACTCAAAAAAGCGAGGCTCGTTTTAACAAATAAACAAAAAGAGCCCGTTATTATTATATGTTTTTTGTGAGATGTGACAACGAAAAGTCAAATGCTGTCCCTTGACACAAAGGCCATTTTGTGATATAATTAAGCGTAAAAGAATAATAATATAGCGTTCAGCGATCCGAATCCGCCCTTGCTTTTGATCGCGCAACGCAAACACAACCCATCTATGCAGGAGGTATAGTTATGAAAAACATCTTTGTAAGATCACTTGCCGTTTTACTGGTCTGCCTATTTGCAATATCGGGATTTAATTTCTCGGTATTCGCAAGCAACGATGCAGGTCTCGGCGATACTCTTACGGCGGCAAACATTGAGATTCGCGGAAAGATTATTCTCATGCTCTATTTCAAAAACCTTGATAACGTAGAGTATTTTGAGGTAAAAATTCCTCAACTGGACGAATCGGTCGCCAAGATTAAGATTCAGAAGAGCCAGCTTACTTACGACAAAGTCAAGGACAGATACCTGCTTGTAATTCCCTTGGCTGCCGCGCAGCAGTCCGACGAAATTTCGTTCCAGGCATTTGATGGAAACGGAAACGCAGGAAAGCTCCGCACATATTCCATAGCAAAGTATGCTGAACAGCTTTTCGCGTTGGCAAAAAACAACCCCGACATCGAAAGATATGCAAAGGCCGCACAAGCTGTAAGAGCTATGCTCAACTACGGTGCTATGGCGCAGACATACTTCAGATACAACCAAACCAATATGGCAAACGAGGGTCTATACTACAGAGGTACAAACCCCGTTTACGGCATGGAGTATGAGGATATTTACGGAGTAGCCGCCCCTGTGTCTTCGAACGTAGGCAACGGAAGCGTCAAATTTACTAGTGTCAACGCATACCTCGAGGAGACCCTTTCCCTTCGTTTTTATTTTGAGTACACGGGCACTGCAATGAACAGCCCCGAGGAGCTTAAAGTTACGATAGAAGGAGAAGATTATACGAACAAGAACGAGATCTTCTGCGACGAGTTTGGCCGTTACTACGTACTCGTAAACAACATTCCCTCAACTTGCTTTAACACGCAATATCAAGTGCGCGTAGGGGAAGATTCGAACAACTATGCGGAGATCAAGTACAGTGTTATGAACTACCTTCAGGCAAGGTTCGAGCACTCATATGATCAAAAGTTCGCCGACGTTGCTTATTCAATGTTCCAGTTCTACGCGTGGACAAAGGAATACGTTGGAGAAAGCATTGTTCCCTCGCCGTCGTCTTGCGCTCACGATCGTACGCACATCACCGCAAGCGACCAGTTGATCGTCTGCTCTGATTGTGGACAAACGCAAGGAACGGCAGAGAACGTTGGAGCATTTAACGTAGACCAAAGCGGAAACGTAACGACAACCAGCGGCTCGAGCTATCTCGCAAGCGGAGGCGACTTTGCCGTTGACGCCGAGCGCGGATTCACGGGCATAACAAAAGAGAAAAAGCTGACAATTTCCGGCGGAGAAATAACCAGCTCTACCCAGACCAACCGTTTCCACTTACACTATTACGCTTCCGCCCCCGCCAAGATAACAATGAATTACACCTACGGCGCCAATAAGGAGAAAACGGCAAGCGAGTACTATTATCTCGAAGCGGGTGAAAATACCTTCTCTGCGGTTGAATGGAGCTTCCTGGCATCAAAAGGCGACGGACCGGAATGGGACAAGATAAAATACTACGGCGAAAATCAAAACTGGACCTTGGCGTCTATTACCGTAGAGCCCTTGAAGGATTC
>JAZSGD010000334.1:0-2099 GCA_045532555.1 Eubacteriales bacterium
AATGGAGGAAGAAGATGACCTGTGCCAAGATTGCGCAAGTCGGAAGAATTCCCCCGACGAGCAAAACGAATGACGGAGGTAGGAGATATGAATGATGATATTGTATGATAAGAAATCTTTAACCCCCAAAAATTCAAAGAAAAAATTATGACGTGGAGGACACACAAAATGAAAAGAAAAAGTTTAGTTGCAATTTTGCTTGCCCTCGTGCTTTGTTTTACGATGGCATTAACGGCTTGTAAGGATGATAACGACGATCCGCCCGTAGGAGGCCTCTCTCTCGATCAGGCAATCGAAAAGGTTCAGGATATGCCAAGCTCGACGGACGGCGGCGCAATTGAAAGCGCGATCAACGAGGTGTTCGGTGCAGATATAGACCTTCCCGAAGGAAGCTACTCGGCACAGACCTACACGGTAAATAACGTGAGTGCATACGTGGTGACCGTTTCGGGATCAAGCACAACGGCAAATGATTATTACAACAGCATCAAATCAAAAATGCTTGCAGAGGGCTATATCGCGGAGGAAACTGAGCTTGCATTCTATAAAGTGGTAGGAACTGTCGTATACTCGGTGGCGGTAGAAGCAGACGGAAGCGACATATATGTTTCGATGGGTGTGGCTTCGCCTACCTCGAATCCCGCAAATCCGAGCAATCCGAGTAATCCAAGCACTCCAAGCACTCCCGGAGCTTTGCCCGAGGGCAACTTGAATGCTTTTCCCGTAACGACTATCAACGATATGTTCTCGGTACTTGGTATTACCATTCCGAATTGTACGTCGGGAAGCAGTTATAGCATTGACTCGACCTATAACAGCACTGAAAACGGAATTATAAGCATTACCGTAACCTGCTACGGTATGACGGCAGACGAAAGAGATGCTTATACGGATGCCTTGAAGGCAGCGGGCTTTAGAAGTGAATACTATCTCGTCTACAGCCACAACAACCCGTATTATTCCGAGCTGCGTGCAACACGCACGTTCCACGATGAAAATCAGACCTTCACCATTTCGTTTACAGCAACCTATGAAGAGCCTGATTACGTTCTCCCCGAAAACGTAAAGATTACTTACAACGTTGAAAATTATAACTATTACACGGCAATCAAGATCGGTAATAATTATTATGTGTTAGAAGAAACGAGCTACGACGGTAGCACGATGAATTTTGACTCGCAAATGTATTACAAATGGACAGGCAACGGTTGGGAGCTGTGGGAAGATTACGGCGACGGCTGGGAAAAGAGCAGCTACGGTATGGAAACCGAAATGAGGGACGTAGAAGAATTAATTTTCGATTTCATAACGCAGGAAGCGGATATAAATGATGAAGCAGTACAGGGTGAAAATTCAACCGTCCTCGGAAAGACCGTGACGGTATGGACTTACGATTCGGGTTATGGAATGAGTTTCAAAACCTACAAAGACGTGGAATCGGGCATTATTTTGAAATATGAAACGGTTATGTCAGGTTTCACGATGACCTCAACTGTGACTTCCATCGACACCACTGTTACCTCGTTCGGTGATGTGGAGCTACCGCAGTAAACGAACAGAAGCAAAAAGATAAGGAGATTACGACAATGAAGAAAATATTAGCTTTATTACTCAGTATTATGATGGTATTTGCTCTCGTTGCCTGTAACAATACGGAAGATCCCGATAATTCAGGCGGTGGTGGAGGTGGCGGCTCCGGCGGCGGTGGAGGAAATCCCATCGTAACGCCCGGAGATGACTACGATCCAAACGATCCCGAACAGTACATTTACAGAAGCGTGTTCGCGAACAGCCCCTATAAAGCACAATGGGATACGGGCAGATACGGTGCGGACGTCAGCGGCGTGTGGGATAGCTCGGTGCTACCGAGTGTGTTCCCGGCAAAGCCCGATAGCGTAACCGCTATTGACAGAACGGAATTTGTAGGGCTTTTAGATGAAAAAATCGCGTATAACCCACCCGGCGAGCTTTACGTGGAGGTTGACTATGATACCGACGAAAGACCGTGGACGTACTTCTTCGTTATGTTTGAAGGAACGGAAGCTACCTTAAATACCCTTATCGCAGACCTTGCGGAAAACTTTGAATGCAGAGATGAC
>JAZSGD010000074.1:0-3272 GCA_045532555.1 Eubacteriales bacterium
TTCAGTACACCTACTCGGTCGAGGAGCAGGAGGAGCTGAAAAAAATCAGAGAAAAATATACGTCTAAGGAAGAGACCAAGCTCGACCGACTCCGCCGACTTGACAAAAGCGCTTCGAACAAGGCTCAGACCGTCGCTATAACGATCGGGGTGATCGGCGCGCTCATTCTCGGATTCGGTATGAGCCTTGCGATGACGGATATCGGCGCGGCAATCGGACTTGCGGAGAATATTGCGATGATAGTCGGTATAGCGGTCGGATTTGTCGGCGGCGCGCTGGTCGCAGTCGCACACCCGATCTACAGAGGAGTTCTCAAGAGCGAAAGACAGAAGATCGCGCCCGAGATTTTGCGCCTGACCGATGAATTGATGAAATAATCAAAAACGGGCTGTCCCCCAATGGACAGCCCTGATTTATTTATAACACCTTTTCAAAATTGACTCCGTACCAGATCGGCTTTTCATCGTTGATCGTCGCGTCGATGCTGTCGCAAACGAAGTCCGCGGCAAGAGCGCTCGCCTCGCAAAGAGACCGGCCGTTCGTCAGATGCGAGAAGCAGACCGAAGCGAAAACGTCTCCCGTGCCGTGAAAGCTTTGCGGCTTCTTTTCGTTATAATCGAAGAAAAACTCGCCACTTTCCGAGTCGTAGCCGTAGCAGCCGAGCTGATCGGGCGTAAAGCCGATACCCGTCAGCACCGCCTTTTTACAGCCGAGCTTTGTCAGAGAAACGAGAATATTCCTGACGTAATCCTCGTCATATCCGCTTGCCACGTAAGGAACGCCGAGCATATAGCAAGCCTCGGTGAGATTGGGGACGATAATATCCGCCGCCGCGCAGAGTCGCGCCATCTCCTTGGCGAACTCCTCGTCAAATCCCTTGTAGAGCACACCGTTGTCGCCCATAGCGGGATCGACGAATTTGAGCTTGCCCTCGCCAAAATCACGGAAAATGTCAAGCACGAGATCGATCTGCTGCTTCGAGCCGAGATAACCCGTGTAGATGCCGTCAAATTCGATACCCTCGTCGCGCCAGACCTGACAGATCGGAGAAATATCCTCGGTCAGATCGCGGAAGGTGAATTTATTAAACGCGGTATGAGTTGAGAGAACTGCAGTGGGCAATATCGCCGCCTCGATGCCGTAGGCCGAAATGATCGGAAGAGCAACGGTCAGCGAGCACTTGCCAACGCAGGATATATCTTGCACAGTTAAAATTCTTTTCATTAATGATACCTCGCAAATGAATATAAGACGATTATACTATCGCGACGGCGAAAAGTCAATAAGCAAAACGAAATTTTGTTTATTTTGTCTATTGCGACAAAAAACTATTTACAAACGCGGCAAAATATGGTACAATAAATAATAAGAAAAATGCACGGAGGACTCCCCATGAGATGCCCATATTGTAACTGCGCCGAAAGTAAGGTGCTCGACTCCCGACCCGTGTCGGAGGGAAACAGTATAAGAAGAAGACGCGAATGTCTTGAATGTCAAAAACGATTTACCACCTTTGAGGTGCTTGAGTCGGTGCAGATATTCGTCACCAAGAAAAACGGCGAGACCGAGCTCTTTGACCGCACCAAGCTACTTGCGGGAATACTCAAGGCAACGCAGAAGCGTCCCGTAGATGCCGACGAAATCGTCACCGAGATCGAAAACGAGCTTCTTAATTCGCTGACCAAGGAGGTCACGACCGCAGAGATCGGCGAGATGGTAATGGAGAAGCTGAAAAAGAGAGATCAGGTAGCGTACGTGCGTTTTGCCTCTGTTTACCGTGAGTTTAACGACGCAGAGCACTTCCTTCACGAGCTTATGGACCTTATAAACGGCAAGAAAGTCGATAAAAAAGGCGAACAATAAAACAAATTGTCGAAAAATAAACACCTTGTTGATTTATTGACAAAATTCCATATATAGAAAAAATTACGGCTTGAGATATCACCCTCAAAGCCGTATTTTTCTTTTTTGGGGGCAAATACTAATTTCAAAATGTCGGCGCTTGGAAAAAGCTCAAAAAAGAATGCGCGCCGCAAAAAATGCTTTGCGTTTTCGTGGCTCGAAGCGACTTGAAAAGGTGGTAATATATTATGGAAGATAAACGACAACTCGGAGCCGATTATAAAGAAAATATCCGCTTGCTTGATGAGATCTTGCACACCTCTGAAAATTTTGACCTCATAAAGAAAACCTTGACCGTCGGCAAGGACGAGCTGACGCTATATTATATTGATGGATTTGTCAAGGACGCGGTAATGTCGAAATATATGATATATCTGCTCTCACTTAAGGGTCTGGGCGATGCCGCTGACGGCACCGAGGGTGAAAAGGGAATGTCGGCAAGTCGCAGGGCTGAGAAATTTTTGAGCGCTCACGCTCCCTACGTCGAGGCAGAGCTTTCGGATGATCTTTCGGATATGATCAAATTCGTCGCGTCAGGCGCGACTCTTATGCTCGGCTCGACGTTTGGAAGGTATGCAATAATAATCGACGCAAGGACTTATCCCGCAAGGGAAACTGCCGAGCCCGAGGGAGATAAAGTCATGCGCGGAGCGAGAGACGGTTTCGTTGAAACGCTCATCTTCAATACCGCGCTGATAAGACGAAGAATTCGCAATCCCGAGCTGATAATGAGCTATCTTTCGATCGGCAGCTCGTCAAAGACCGATATCGTGATCTGCTATATGAAGGACCGCGCCGAACTCAAGTACGTCGAGGACCTCAAAAAGAAGCTCGGCGCAATAAAAACCGAGTCGCTGACGCTCGGTTGCGAGTCGCTCGCCGAGGCACTCATCAAAAAGAAATGGTACAATCCATTTCCCAAGATAAGATACACCGAGCGCCCCGACTCTGCGGCGGCGCAGCTGCTTGAGGGCAGCGTGCTCATTCTTTGCGATAATTCGCCGCAGGCAATGGTTATGCCGACGAGCATTTTTGACTTCATGCAGGAGACCAACGATTTCTATTTCCCACCCCTGACGGGCAATTATATCCGCTTGGTTCGCCACTTGGTCTTCTGGCTGACGCTTTACCTTGTGCCGCTTTGGTATCTGCTTGTCACGCATCAACAGTTCGTGCCACATTGGCTTGAGTTTATAATCCCGATGGAGAGGGGAAGGATACCAATAATTGCGCAGATCCTGATTACCGAATTTGTGATCGACGGCTTGCGAATGGCGTCTTTAAATACCCCGAATATGCTATCAAACTCGCTGTCAGTTGTCGGAGGACTGATACTTGGCGACTTCGCGGTCAATATCGGTTGGCTTATC
>JAZSGD010000167.1:0-1835 GCA_045532555.1 Eubacteriales bacterium
GCCTCAACTCTCTTGATCTCATCTGCGGTGAGTGCCGCGAAATGAGTGAAGTCAAAACGGCAAACGTCTTCGTTGACGTAAGATCCTGCCTGCTCTACGTGGTTGCCGAGGACTGCGCGGAGTGCCGCCTGAAGCAAGTGAGCTGCAGAGTGATTGCGGCAGGTTGCCATACGCTTGGAGTCATTGATATCTGCGGTGACAGCATCGCCAACCTTAAGCTCACCGTTTGCTACGGTGCAGAGGTGGAGATATACGCCGTCGGTCTTCTTAGTATCGTAAACTGTGCCGAGGAACTTGTCGGAATAGATCGTACCCGTGTCACCAACCTGTCCGCCGCCCTCTCCGTAGAAGGGGGTGCGGTCAAGGATAACGGTGCAATCGCCCTCGGAAACGCTGTCAACACTTCCCTCGTCGGTCAGAATTGCAATTACCTTAGCTTCGCTTCTGTAGTCGGTGTAGCCTGTAAATTCGGTCTTGGGAAGGTCGGAAAGGAGTGACTTGGAGGACTCGTCCCATCCGCCGATATTTGCTCTCGCTTCTCTTGCGCGAACCTTCTGCTGCTGCATAAGTGCAACGAATTTTTCTTCGTCTATCTTGAGGTTACTCTCTGCCGCGATCTCACGGGTAAGGTCGATCGGGAAGCCGAACGTATCGTAGAGTTTGAATACTTCTTCGCCCGAAATAGTGTCGGCGTGGTCGGCGATAGCGCCGCGGATGAGGTCGGAGAGGATCGAGAGACCCGCATCAACGGTTGCATCGAAACGTTCCTCCTCCATAGAGATGACCTTGAGTATATAGTCGCGCTTTTCCTCGAGCTCGGGATATGCGCGGCAGCTTTCATTGATAGCAACGGTTACCGTGTCAACAAGGAATGCGTGATTGATGCCGAGAAGCTTGCCGTGACGGCATGCGCGACGGATTATACGGCGAAGGACGTAGCCTCTTCCCTCATTGGAAGGAATTACGCCATCGGATATCATGAACATTGCGCTTCTGGAGTGGTCGGTGATAACGCGGATAGAAATATCGTTCTCTGCGTTGTCGCCGTAGGTCTTGTTGGCGATCTCACAGGTCTTGTCGATGACCTTACGGATAGAGTCGACCTCGAACATATTGTCAACGCCCTGCATTACGCAAGCGAGACGCTCAAGTCCCATACCCGTATCAATGTTCTTCTGCGCGAGCTCGGTGTAGTTGCCATGACCGTCGTTATTGAACTGCGAGAATACGTTGTTCCAGATCTCCATAAATCTGTCGCAATCGCATCCGGGCTTACAGTCGGGGCTTCCGCAGCCGTACTTGATGCCTCTGTCGAAGTAGATCTCCGAGCAAGGACCGCAGGGGCCGCTTCCGTGCTCCCAGAAGTTGTCTGCCTTGCCGAGACGGACGACGTGTGCGGGGTCTACGCCGATCTTATTTACCCAGATCTCGTAAGCTTCCTCGTCGTTTTCATAGATCGAGGGCCAGAGCAAATCCTTCGGGATCTCGAGAGTTTCGGTGAGGAACTCCCACGCCCACGGAATAGCCTCGTCCTTGAAGTAATCTCCGAAGGAGAAGTTACCGAGCATCTCGAAGAACGTGCCGTGGCGCGCGGTGTGACCAACGCGCTCAAGGTCGGGGGTTCTAATGCACTTCTGGCAGGTGGTTACGCGGTTGCAAGGAGGAACCTCCTCACCCGTGAAAAACTTTTTCATAGGTGCCATGCCCGAGTTTATAAGTAAAAGAGATTTGTCGTTATGAGGAACGAGAGAATACGAAGGGAGACGGAGGTGTCCCTTGGATTCAAAGAAAGAGAGATATTTTTCTCTTAAGTCGTTGAGTGATGTCCACTTCAT
>JAZSGD010000222.1:0-2084 GCA_045532555.1 Eubacteriales bacterium
CGTATGTGTGAGCAAAAAGCATCCCGTACCGTACGTATTTTTCGCCTCTCCTACGCTATGACAGCACTGTCCAAAAAGCGCCGCCTGCTGATCTCCCGCAATACCTGAGATACACAAATTTGTTCCCATACACTCAAAGTAGCCGTATATTTCGCTACTGCTTCTGATTTCGGGGAGAATGTTTCTCGGAATATCGAGAATTTCAAGCATTTTATCATCCCACTCGCCCGTGTGTATGTTACAAAGCATCGTTCTTGACGCGTTGGTGCGGTCGGTCACGAAAACCTTACCCTCGGTGAGCTTCCAGGTAAGCCAAGTATCGACCGTGCCGACGAGCAGCTCGCCATTCTCTGCGCTTTCTCTTGCACCCTCGACGTTATCAAGTATCCATTTGATCTTTGTGCCGCTGAAATAGGGATCAATTCGCAGACCCGTAGTCTGCTTTACGTATTCGCCGTAGCCCTTTTTCTCAAGCTCTCGGCAGATATCCGCCGTTCTTCTACACTGCCAGACTATCGCGCGACAGATCGGCTTACCCGTGATCTTATTCCACGCAACAACGGTCTCTCTCTGATTGGTTATGCCGACTGCGGCTATCTCATCGGGATCCACTCCGCTTTTGGCGATACATTCGGTCAAAGATGCGTACTGATTTGCGTATATCTCCATCGGCTCCTGCTCTACCCAGCCCGCGTGAGTATAATACTGCGGAAACTCGTGCTGAGCCATAGATACCACGTTTGCTTCTTTATCAAAGAGTATTGCTCGCGCGCTTGTCGTGCCCTCGTCGAGAGCCAAGATGTATTTTTTCATATTAGTCTCCATTCCGCCGCTTGCGGCGGCACAAATAGTAATCAATGAATTTTGCCTTGAAGGCAAAATTCGTGCGTGAAAAAGCAAATCTTACTGTCAGACGGACATTACTTTCACGCTATTTCACCATCCCATATCCGCCTGCGTATTTGCTGACCTCGCTTGCAACGACGAAGACCTTATTGTCACACACTGCTCTTATCTCCTTGAGCGTTTTGGGTGTTTCGCGTCTGGGGAGAACGATGAATATCATATTCATTTTGTCCTTTGAGCCGTGTCCGTCGAAAACGGTATATCCCATATTGCGCTCTCTGAGATACGCGGTTATTTTGCCCGTGCTCTCGTCGCTCGCGATAAGCTCGAGGTTTGACGTACCCAGGGCGATCTTGCTCTCAATGGTCGAGCCGAGGAAAAGTCCCGTAGCATAACCGACGCAATAGAACAAAAGCAGAAGAAGATTATCGCCGAGCGTTCCGATGATCGTGGATATGACGAGTCCCCATATAGTGCACTCAATAAAGCCAAGACCTGCCGCCTTGAGTCGCTGCCCCTTGACCATCATACAGGTCTTGAGGGATTGGATGGTTATTTCAACTATCTTTGCCGCGCATACGAGCAGGCAGACGAGTATTGGGCTGATTTCCTTTACAGCAGCTAAAAAATCTGACATTTTAATTCTCCTTGTGTTCTATCTTATCGGGCACAATACGACCCTACGTCTTATTTTAGCATATTTTTTTCTGCTTTTCAACAGAAAGGTCGTTTTTTTATAAAAAATAAGATATTTTCACTTTTACACTTGCCGAAAATCACGTAATGTGTTATAATTGGATCATCAGGGAATAATACAGAGGTTTTAAAAGAATGGCAAAATTATATTTTAAATACGGCGCTATGGGATCCTCCAAGACCGCTAACGCGCTGATAACCCGATTTAATTACGAGGAGCGCGGAATGAAGGTATGGCTGATCAAGCCCTCGATAGACGTTCGCGACGGTGCTGACGTTATCCGTTCCCGAATAGGTCTTGAGCAGCAGGCTTACGTTGTTACTCCCGATATCGATCTGTTTGAAGAATTCAAAGCTCACGGCGACTGCCACGTGATCATCGCGGACGAGTGCCAGTTCTTTACCGCGGCGCAGATCGATCAACTCAGACGCATCGTCAACGAGCTTGATATACCCGTTCTCTGCTTCGGGTTGCGAACAGACTTCCTTACCCATCTCTTTGAGGGTAGCCGCAGGCTTTTTGAGGTCGCTGACTCCGTGAC
>JAZSGD010000132.1:0-1560 GCA_045532555.1 Eubacteriales bacterium
TGGCACAGAAGGATGACGGTGAAGATGAATGAGAATCGGTCACGGATATGACGTTCACAAGCTCGTGGAGGGCAGAAAATGTATTATCGGCGGCGTTGATATTCCCTTTTCCAAGGGACTACTCGGACATTCCGATGCCGATGTGCTTGTCCACGCCGTTATGGATGCGGTTATAGGTGCTCTGGCACTTGGTGATATAGGTCATTTATTTCCCGATAACGATCCTTCATACGAGGGCGCAGACAGCCTTGTTCTCTGTGCACGCGTTGCAGAGATAATGAGAGGAAAAGGCTACGTGATCGGAAACGTTGATGCAACTGTTATCGCGCAAGCTCCGAAAATGGCTCCGTATATTGATCAAATGCGCGAAAATATCGCTTCTGCACTGAATACCGAGGTTGAAAATATCAGCGTTAAGGCAACTACCGAGGAAAAGCTTGGATTTACAGGCGAGGGCCTTGGAATTTCGGCTCACGCGGTCTGTCTGCTTGTAAAAAAGTGATTTGCGGTTGGGATCGCCGCTATTGCAACGATCCCTATATGATCGCTACGGAATTGCCAAATATTCTGTTCACATCCGTTTTTTTAACGACGAAAAAGGCTATCCCCGAAGCGTTGCCTTACGACATTTTATGAGCTTTGGAGATATAATTCCACAAAAATTGACATACAAATTTTATCAAGAAAGGTCAGGTGTTTTTATGATATATATTGCCCCTTCTCTGCTTGCGGCTGATTATTCAAATCTGGCTGCCGATATAAAGCGTGTTGACGAGGCAGGAGCTCAGTACCTGCATCTCGATATTATGGATGGCGCGTTCGTTCCAAATATCAGCTTTGGTCCCGAGCTTATTTCGGGCATCAGAAAATGCACCGATATGATTTTTGACGTTCATCTTATGATAAAACGTCCCGAGAGATACATAGACAGATTCGTTAAGGCGGGTGCGGACATTATTACCGTGCACTACGAGGCTTGCGAAAATCCGATGTCGGTGATTCATCTTATTCATTCGTATGAAATGAAGGCTGGTATTGCGGTTTCTCCGAAAACACCTGTTGAGCATCTATTCCCCTTGATCAATCATATTGACATGGCACTTATCATGACGGTGGAGCCCGGGTTTGGCGGTCAGTCGCTTATTCCCGAAACGCTTGACAAGATATCGACGCTTCGTAGATATGCCTCCGAGAGAGGAATAAATCTCGATATAGAGGTCGATGGCGGTATCAATGCTGATAACGTCGGATTGCTGACGTCTTCGGGTGCAAACATCATTGTTGCGGGCTCGGCAATTTTCAAGTCGAAAAAGCCGCGGGCTGTTATTCAGGCAATGAAGGAAACTGCGAAATTGAATCCATTTAAGGGATAATTTAAAACCTCGTCCGTTTATTGGACGAGGTTTTTTGTTGGTATAAAGTGATATTCTTTGCTTTCGCAAAGAGTGATATTGCCCTTGCGGGCAATGATATTCTATTTGCCTTGAAACTCGCGTAGCGAATATCACTTGGACGAAGTCCAAATATCGCTGCAACGCAATAACACTCGCCAGAGGCGAA
>JAZSGD010000162.1:0-2006 GCA_045532555.1 Eubacteriales bacterium
GCTTGGAATTTGACACGGCGAAGGAGAACAGCGCCCAAGGGATCAGTATCGTTCCCGTGCCCAATATCGGCAGGATATCAACGATAGCGATAATAACGCTCAAAAGGAGAGCATAGTTGACTCCAAGCAGAGAAAGTCCGACGAACATTTCACAAAATGTCAGGAGCATAATAAGAAGATAGGCTTTAAGATAGCTCGTAAGCGTGCGGGTTATCTTCTTTTTTGTTTCGGGGAGCTTTGAGCGCATTGTATCGGGCAGAAGGGACGAGATGCCTTTGCCGATCCTTTCCTTGTCGGTGCAAAAATAGAACGCAGAGATCAGAAGGACAGCGACCGTCAGTATTATCTCGGGAATTTTCGCCACAAGGCCGACCGCAGCGGAGGGAAGGGCGCTCGTTAAAGAGCTCATCATCTTACCGAGAGCATCGAGCATAAGCTCGTCAAGGTCAAGCCCGAGCTGTTGCATCTGCTCGGATTCAAAAAACCGTCTGATAAATCCGAATTTTTCACCGATCGGGCCGAATTTTTTGCCAAGATCCTCAAAAAAACTGCTGATCATCTCGGGGTCGGCGGAGAGTCTGTCGATAAGATTGCCGATCTCCGAGACAAGCCGAGAGATCGCAAGCGACAAAAGCGTAGCGATCACGCCGAAAAAGAGGATCACGAGAAAAGCCGAGACAAATTTCGGCGAGGCGTGGGTCTTTTTAGAGATCCAAGCGGCAAGTGGTGAGATTATCACGGCGATCAGAGCAGCCAAAAGAAAGGGCATTGCTATTGATAACGCGTATTTGAAAAAGAGCCAGAAAAATATTAAAATTCCCGCAACGATCACGGTAATATTCGCCGCACGTCTGTATTCGGTGTCCATAAATACCTCCGCAGAAGATTTTATATCTATTTTATGACAGATCTTGTGCGTTCTATTTCTCAAAACTTTTTTATCTTGACATTTTTCTGTATAAATGTTAAAATTGTCGTGTAGAAGAACGGAGAAAGCGACGGTGATCAGAGTGAAGAATTTGTTTGCAAAGCTGCCCGACAGAACGAACAAGGGCGATATGGGCAGATTGCTCGTAGTTTGCGGCTCGTATAATGCACAAGGAACTTCGATGTGCGGTGCGGCATATTTTTGTGCGTCTGCGGCATATCGCACGGGTGCGGGAATAGTCGAGATATTTACACCAAGAGAGAACTATTCAGCGCTTGCATCTCTTGTGCCCGAGGCGGTCTTTTCGCTTTACAGATATGAGGAGCAACCAGATGCGGTAACAGCGCGATTGGCAGAGGCGATCTCTCACTCGGATGCGGTCGTTATCGGTTGCGGACTTGGAAAAAGTGAGCTTGCGAGAGCGCTTGTAATGGTTACTGTGTCGTGTGCGAAATGTCCGCTTTTGATCGATGCCGACGGGCTCAATATCATCTCCGAGGACGAAGGCTTGTGGAGTCTGCTTGCCGAAAAGCAGAGAGCGCAGACCGTTATCACGCCACACCCGGGAGAGATGTCGCGGCTTTGCAGGGCTACTGTTGCCGAGATACTATCCGACACGTCAAAATGTGCGAAAAGCTTTGCTAAAAAGCACGGAGTCGTCTGTCTTTTGAAGGATCATCATACCGCGATAAGCGACGGCGAGAGAATTTATCTCAACCAAAGCGGAAACGCGGGAATGGCAAGCGCGGGTATGGGAGATCTGCTTGCGGGAATTATCGGCGCGCTTTTGGCGAGGAGCTCAAAAGAGGGCTCGAAAGCCGACGTTTTCGAGTGCGTAGCCACAGGCGCGTTTCTTCACGGGCTCGCGGGTGACCTCGCGGCTGAAAAATACGGCGAGTATTCGCTGACTGCAAGCGTGGTTTTGTCGGAAATACCTGCCGCGATAATGAGAAATTTTAGCAATAATACACAAAATTAAAAATTTTTCAAAAAAATCAAAAAAACACTTGCATTTGAGAAAAAAATGTGATATTATATATGAGTATGCGGCGGTATGCCCGATGTACCCTCTCAGACG
>JAZSGD010000314.1:0-1573 GCA_045532555.1 Eubacteriales bacterium
CCACCATGGATTCACTCAAATAAAACACCTTGCTGTCGAATCTCAGATAACCTTTGTAATTAACCTTAAGAACACGGTGCAATCCACTGTATTCGTAAGATTTTATGGTGTCAGGATATTTTCTTTCGCTCGGTATGTAAATGTCCGCAGGACAACGCATATCGATCGCCTCGTGAGGTCTGACCTCGTTGTACTTGGTACGCCATTCTTTGAGGTTCTTATCCGCGTCGGCAAGGTCGAAAAAGGCATTTCTTTTGAGAAGCTCGTTCTTCATCGTACGGTGAAACCGTTCTATCTTTCCTTGAGTTTGAGGGTGCAACGGGCGACCGTGGATCGGAAGCACGTCAAGATCCATAAGCCAACGTTCAAAGAGCGTATAACCGCCCTTAAAACCTGAAAATGCACCGCCATTGTCGGATAAAATAGCTTTTGGGAGCCCGTATTGCTTAAAAGCAGTCTCGAATGACGGTATTATCCCTCCTGCCTTCTCCTTGGCATCTATGCACAGACAAAAGCGCGAGCAATCATCTATGATGTCAAGAGGAAAGCAACGGGTGCCATCAAGCAAAAGAAAATCTCCTTTGAAATCGGTCTGCCAAAGCTCGTTGCAATGCTCCCTTTGAAAGCGCAAAAATTCTTTGCGTTTTTGCGATTCCGTTTCGCTGATACAGCCGTTCCTTTGCAGAATATTGTTCGCGGTGCGAATGCAGGGCAGATTGGCATATCCGTTGTTTTCGAGCACCTTCAATATCGTTTTTGCACCCCATTCGGGATTGTCGGCGCGGACTCGCAAAATCGCCTCTTCGATTTCGGCGGCAGTCCTCCCGGGAATGTGAAACGGCGCGTGACTTCGATCTGACATTGAGCAAAATTGATTGCTTCTTCTCACCCATTTGTAGCCTGTTTTTCGACTTATGCCGAACTCTCGACAAAGCGAGCTGAAATTTTTGGAGGTCTTAGCTGCCGCTACAAATTCTTTTCTTAATTCTTCCACAGTTTTGTCCTTCCAAGGCATTTCAATAACCTCCGTTCGGATTATTTTACGCCTTTCAGTATATCACAAAACTGTATACAATCATCTTGCACTACCTGTATACTATCATACTGCACTGTACAGTCCTCGACTGTCCGCAATCTCCGACCAATCGTGGCACAACACGCCTATTTGTCCAAACGGGGCGTCCGGAGGTCGCCCCCTACAACGAAAATGTGCTCTGTTGGGAAATTTCACACAAACCCGTTAAACGGACAGTCGAGGACGCCTGTCCCTACAAGTTTGTGCACACAAAGCGCTCGAAAATCCCAATTTGGCGCGTTTCAAATTTTGATTTGTCGGTGGGTTTGATTTGTTGATTTGTGCGCTATTTCTTGCTTGGTCGGGGATACTACTCATCCGTCGCCTACGGCGCCACCTTCCCTCGCAAGGGAAGGCTACCAAAGCCGTTACCTTCAATAGTAGCCGGTGAAAATTGCGCTTATTTTAAACTTTATGCGGCATTATCCGTCTATTGCCAAGGGCTTCGCGTCTGTGAGCCTTCCCTTGTGAGGCGAAGGCGAAAGAATTCGTTTGCGA
>JAZSGD010000051.1:0-2352 GCA_045532555.1 Eubacteriales bacterium
TGCTTCAGCTTTCCGCTGACGATATTTTCGGCAACAAAGCCCAGCATATTGACGGGGTCTTTCGCACTGCCGAAAGGCGGCGCATAGCAAAGTTCAAGGGTGGTAAGATCGGTGATCTTCGCACCGAAACGGATGGCGGTGGCAAGCACGTCCATGCGCTTGTCCACGCCGTCAAAACCTACTATCTGCGCGCCGATGATCTTCAGTGTTTTCTTATCCCACAGCGCTTTTATTGACATCTGTGCCGCACCGGGATAATAGGTGGCGTGGGATGCCGAATAGGTGTAGGTCTTATCGTAAGCAATCCCCGCCGCTTGAGCCGTCTTTTCGTTAAGTCCCGTGGTGGCAACGGTCATATCAAAGAGTTTTAATACTGCCGAGCCCTGTGTGCCGGTATAAGTGCTCTCGTATCCTGCGATATTATCGGCGGCAATTCTGCCCTGCTTATTGGCAGGCCCTGCAAGCGGAATAAATGCAGGCTTCTTTGTGATGAAATCCTCCACCTCTACCGCATCACCAACAGCATAAACATCGGGAATATTGGTCTGCATTTTGTTGTTTACAACAATACTTCCACGAGGATTAAGTTCTATTCCTGCATCTTTTGCGATGGCGGTTTCGGGACGGACACCCACCGACAGTATGATCATATCGGCGGAGATCTCACCGTTTTGCAAAATGACTTTATTTCCGTTGATCGCCTTTACGCCGTTATTCAGGTGCAGATAAACGCCTTTGGATTTGATATAACGGTGAACGTCCGCCGCCATATCGAAATCGAGGGGTGCTATCAGATGGTCGGCAAGCTCGACGATGGCGACCTTTAGTCCTGCTTCGACTAAATTTTCCGCCATCTCAACGCCGATATATCCGCCACCGATCACCACAGCCGAGCGCGGTTTTGCGGTATCAATATAGTTCTTGATCTTTAAGGTGTCGGGAATGTTGCGAAGAGTGAAAACATTGCTACTGTCCGCACCCTCAATATTCGGGCGTATGGGTTCTGCACCCATAGACAAAATGAGGTTGTCATAGGTTTCTTGGTAGGCTTCGCCTGTGCGAAGATTTTTGACCGTAACGGTTTTGCTATCGGGGTTGATTTTTACCGCCTCATTGAGCACTCTGACGTCAATATTAAATCTTGCCTTGAAGCTTTGGGGCGTTTGGAGAGTCAAGTCCTCGCGGTCGGTGATAACACCGCCGATATAATACGGCAGACCGCAATTGGCAAAGGACACATATTCGCCACGCTCTAAAATAATAATTTCGGCTTTTTCATCCAGTCTGCGAAGTCGCGCCGCAGCAGTTGCGCCGCCTGCAACACCGCCTATAATAATGGTTTTCATCCTTTTCACCTCTTTACAACACTTTTTATATAATTATTATACCATTTTCTTTGGCTTTTCTCAATCCCTTTTTCTTTGAATATCCGACTCCGAATTGGGAAGAATAGTTAATAGTAAACAAACGGAGGTAATGAAATGTTCAAACACGAAAAGATGCTTTTTCATCCCGTGGAGGTGGAGAGACCCAATCCGCAGTATGCGGCGCTTTTGCAGGAACAGCTTGGCGGCGGCAACGGCGAGCTGAAGGCCGCGATGCAGTATATGTCCCAGAGTTTTCGGATAAAAGATCCCGAGATCAAGGATCTGTTCCTCGACATTGCGGCGGAAGAGCTTGGTCATATGGAGATGGTGGCGCAGACCATCAATCTCTTAAACGGTCACGACGTGGATGCCGCAAAGGTGCCCTCGGGCGAGATCCAGTCCCACGTTCTGCTTGGTCTTAATCCCGGGCTTATCAATGCTTCGGGTTATTCCTGGACGGGCGATTACGTGACAGTGACGGGAGACTTGTGCGCCGATCTGCTCAGTAATATTGCATCCGAACAGCGCGCGAAAGTGGTTTACGAATACCTTTACCGCCAGATCGATGACAAGAAGGTGCGCGAGACCATTGATTTTCTCCTGAACCGCGAGGAAGCCCACAACCAGATGTTCCGCGATGCCTTTAACAAGGTACAGAACTCCGGCTCTAACCGTGATTTCGGCACGACAAAAGCCGCGAAAATGTATTTCTCCATGTCAGACCCCGGCCCCAATGCATTTGCGACGGGCGATACAAAACCTGTTTCTTTTGAGTGATAGCAAAAAGCTGCTGAGGAATCGTGTGGATTCTTCATCGGCTTTTTTCTTTGTCTACTGCGGTGCAATTGTTGATATGGGCAGGTTGCAATATCATTGGTTTTGTGGTACAATTACCATACGGTGAAAGCCGAATTTAATTTTTGGAGAATGCTGTTTGAAAAGAAATAACACCTTGGATATTGTAGCGTAATCGAGAGGTTTGCTA
>JAZSGD010000190.1:0-1544 GCA_045532555.1 Eubacteriales bacterium
CCGCTTCTTGCTGTTTACGGATATCAATCCTTTCAGCATTATCACAACGGTCAGAGCTTGTTCATCCACTATCCGAAAAAGGAGCTGAATACAGCAGAAAACCTACTTTACATACTCCGTGAGGACGGTCAGTATACACCACTTGAGGCAGCACTTCTTGACTTGGCGCTCGTTCTTCATGCCGAGCACGGAGGCGGTAACAATTCAACCTTTACAACACACGTGGTAACGTCGTCGGGAACAGATACCTATTCTGCGATTTCCGCCGCGCTTGGCTCACTGAAAGGCCCACGCCACGGCGGTGCGAACATTAAGGTTATGCAAATGTTCGATGATATGAAAGCGAACATTGATACAAAAGACAAGGATGCGGTGAAGGATTATCTTGTCAGACTTCTCGATAAGCAAGCCTTTGACAAAGCAGGACTCATATATGGTATGGGACATGCTGTTTACTCACTCTCCGATCCAAGAGCAGACATTCTGCGCTACTATGCCGAGCAGCTTTCGATCGAGAAAGGACTTCACGAGGAATTTGAGCTCTACCAAATGGTTGAGAAGATGGCTCCCGAGATCATTGCCGAGAAGCGCAAAATGTATAAGGGTGTCAGTGCGAACGTGGACTTCTATTCGGGTATGGTCTATAAAATGCTCGGACTGCCTTATGAGCTTTTCACACCCATCTTCGCCATTGCACGAATCGCAGGCTGGAGCGCACACCGTATGGAAGAAATACAGAACGCAGGTAAGATCATACGTCCTGCTTACATAAACGTAAAAGAAGAAACAGAATATGTATCCTTGAAGGATAGATAAGAACAGCCCTCGTTCCGAAAGGAGCGAGGGATTTTATCTATATTCTTGAGCAGTTCATAAAATTGTGATATAATATACTAAAAATACTGAGAAACACGAAAACACAACTAATAGTCGAGAATTTTTCAAAAAATCCCCTTGCGTGAGGTATTGCTCGTGACGCTGCGTAATGTTGTATAATGGGGATCAAGGAGGTGATAAGCTATGTCAAAATATACGACGGGAGAAATTGCAAAGCTCTGTGGCGTATCGGTGAGAACGGTTCAATATTATGATGACCGAGGTATTCTCGTGCCGAGCGAGCTTTCCGAGGGCGGTCGCAGGCTCTATACAGAGGACGACTTGAAGCGTATGCACATTATCTGTTTTCTACGTGAAGCCGGACTTCCCATTAACAGTATTTCTGCTTTGTTCGCTGAGGAAAATCCCGAGAATATCATTTCAATACTGCTTGAACAACAGGAACAGGTTCTGAGAGAAGAACTCTCCGAGCGTCAAGCAAAGCTTGACTTGATTGAGGGGATTAAGCGTGAGTTAAAGGAGCTTGATACTTTCTCCGTTGAATCTATCGGTGATATAGCACACGTTATGAAACAAAAAAATAAGCTTTCAAAAATGCGCTGGTTTATGGTGTTTACGGGCATTCCCGTGACAGCATTGCAATGGACGTCGATTGTGTTGTGGATCACACACGGTCTTTGGTGGCTGTTCGTGATATGGGCCCTCGT
>JAZSGD010000017.1:0-4494 GCA_045532555.1 Eubacteriales bacterium
ACAGTAACGATCTTCTCTGCAGCGGTATCGATGAGAGTGTGATCGTAGCTCTTGAGACGAACTCTGATTTTTTCATTTACTGCCATTGTAAGGTGCCTCCTTTCAGATATTAGCGGCGCTCCATATATATAATGGAAGCAAGCACGCCTTTAAATGTTGGGACGCTCTTTCGTACACCGTGCCGCGTGTTTCTTTCTCTCTCCATTAAAACACGGACTTTGCCCGCATCAGCATCTGACAGACAAACTCCGAATAATAAGGGAAAGATCGAACACCAAAGCACCACTATGCCGCATGTTGCTTAGTGTGTGTATGAAAGACTACGTCGCCCGTTCATACGGACATACTCCACGAAAATTACCTCTTAAAGGCGTCCCTTTAAGAGCAACCTCTCGTTTCATCGCATATCAAGCTCGATAATTATACACTAAAAATCCTCCAAAGTCAATAGAAAACTAAAAATTTTATGCCAATATTTTCGTAAAACTTTGCAGATTTTTTCACTATATTTTTATGCACAATGCACAAAAATGGTCATTTTTCACCCTTTTGCACCTTGAAATCAAGCCCACAACTCATTTTCAAGGCCAAAATATTTTCTAAAATCAAAAAAATAACGTCACTTGTCTATTTTTCGTTAACATTTTCGTTATATAATAGTATTATAGAGTGTGCGGCGCTGCAATACCGCCTCAAAAATCACCCCACAGAATATACGAAAACTATCATTATATTATATATGGGAGATATACCGGAATGAATCGTCCCCAAGCAAGCAAATCAAAGCATTCGCCATTAACTATATACAAGCTCGGCGCCGCAGCGATCCTGTTGCTCACTGCCGCCATAGGTCTGATCGCATTTCTCGCATTTTTCGAGAAAGACTCGAGATATTTCGAAAACTCCCCGGCAAAGATCATCTTGTACGCAATATTGGCACTCGCGGTCATCTTTGCTCTCTCCGCCTTTTTCACTTCCAAAAAGATAGGCAAAATAGAGGTTGCGAAGAAAACGCCCTACAAACTGTCGCTCATACCCGCGGCAACGGCAATAGCAGTATTCACGGTCGCCGCTACCGAAATAACGAAGGGCGATAACAGCACCATTTCGATCGTAATAGCAGTATCACTCCTCGGAGTTGCGCTTTATCACCTGTCAGACGTTTTCAAATTCCCGAGTTCAGTAAAGCTTGCACTCGGATATGTCAAAATAATTTTCTGCATTTTGCTTATATCAAAGCTCTACCTCGACTTTAACGTCGAGCTGAATTCCCCGTTAAAACTCCTCGCACAATTTTCTGCGGTAACCGCAGTCCTCAGCATCCTCTCGGATATGAGAATTCTTATAAACCGAGCAAGCACGGGATATTTCATTTGCGCAAAAATAGGCTATCTCACAATTTCCCTTCTCGGAGCAATCGGAGCTTTAACCGAGGTGGTATGCAATCTTGATAAATACGGCATCGACCTTTTGATCTATCCCATCTATTTCCTCTCGGCAGCCATTCCGACCGCGGTAATTTTTTTCACCGCGTCAGCTTCAACCCTAACAAACGAAGCAGATCCGCCAAGCGAATCGGCAGAGAAAGAAACCGAATGATCCGCCACGCGCGCTATATAATACAAAGGAAAGGAATTAACTCAAAAAAATGAAAACCGCATCGGGAAATTCCGCAAATACAAGAATACAGTGGCTTCACAAAAAGATAGCTAATAGATATTACCCCAACGCTATGCGTCTTGCAGAGCGATTCAAAATATCACACCGTCAGGCACAGCGAGACGTGGACTACTTAAGAAAGAAGCTCGGCGCACCTATCGAATATAGCCTCGAACACAAAGGATACTATTACACCGAGCAGTATTCCCTGCCCCTCGTGCTCACGACCGACAACGACGACTCTCTGACCGAGCTCGCCGATAGCGTTTCGGGCGCATCTATGCAGGCAGAAACCGCCTTCGTGCAGATGCAGATTCCCTACACCGCAACGGTCGAGATCCCCGACAAGCTCTCTGTCCTTTCTCTTAAAAATTTCATCATCTCCAAAGAATCAAGAAACAAATACGTCTGCGAATTTCATAACGTCGAGCAATTTTTAAGCGTACTTATCACACTTCGCTCGGACTTCAAAATAGTTGAGCCCTTCTGGATCCGCGAGCGCCTCGTCAAAATGGCGGAGAACATAATCAAAAATAACAAAGATCAATAAAGCACGATAAAACAAAATCGAGCCGCAAGAAAATTCCTTGCGGCTATTTTTTTAGACCCCCTGATTTTTTCAAGGCTCGTTCTGCCTTTGCTTTCCGATTTATGCAGAAAATCTTTTTCGCAGGTCTAAAAGATCGAGCCGCAAGAAAAATTCCTTGCGGCTATTTTTTTAGACTTTTGATTTTGTCAAGACTCGTTCTACTTTAGTTTTTCGATTGCTACAAAGCGGATCAGTAAAGTCTAAAAGATCGAGCCGCAAGAATAATTCCTTGCGGCTCGATCTGTTATCCAAAATTAACAGACAGCTAAACTATAAAATTTATTAAGGTTGCTCTTGCGATTGAAATTACTTAACTTCAACAGTTGCGCCAGCTGCCTCGAGGTCAGCCTTGAGCTTTTCAGCGTCTTCCTTGGAAGCGCCTTCCTTAACGGTCTTGGGAGCGCCCTCAACCATGTCCTTAGCTTCCTTAAGGCCGAGACCGGTGATCTCACGGATAGCCTTAATAACTGCGAGCTTCTTAGCTGCATCAAAGCCGGTAAGAACTACGTCGAACTCGGTCTTTTCCTCAACAGCGGGAGCTGCTGCGCCTGCTACTGCAACTACACCTACGGGAGCTGCTGCGGATACGCCGAATTCTTCCTCAACTGCCTTTACGAGGTCAGCGAGCTCAAGGATTGTAAGAGTCTTGATTTCTTCAAGAATATTTGTGATCTTTTCGGATGCCATTTTAAATTACCTCCTGAATATGGAAATATAAATTGTTTTTTGTCTTTATGCGGTCAAATAACCGATTATTCTGCAGCGGGTGCTTCCTCTGCAGGAGCAGCTTCTTCTGCTGCGGGTGCTTCTGCGCCTTCGCCGTCCTTGTCGATAACAGCCTGAAGAGCATAAGCGAGATTGTAGATAGGAGACTTGATAGAGCCGAGGAACTTCGCGATGAGGACTTCCTTGGAAGGAATATCCGCAAGGTTGTTTACGCCTGCCGCGTCGATAACCTCTCCATCACAGTAGCCTGCGAGGATCTTGAAGGATTCGATCTTTTCAGCGTATTCCTTAAGGATCTTAGCAGGAGCGATAGGATCTTCGGGGCTGGAGATAGCGATAGCAGTCATACCGTTGAGGTACTGCTTGATATCACCATAACCGCACTCGTCGCAAGCTCTGCCGGTGAGGGTGTTCTTCATAACAACGTACTTAACACCTGCTTCACGGAGTGCCTTACGGAGAGCCGTGTCATTCTCAACGGTGATACCCTGATAATTAACGACTACGCCCGCTGCGCTTGCCTTGATCTGCTCTGCGAGGTCTGCAACTACCTGTTTCTTCTGTTCGAGTATTGCGTTACTAGGCATTGTTTTTAACCTCCCGTAGTGATTAAATGAATAATAAATTTTTGACTGCGACAACGCCGCATTCAAAAATCCATTGGATTAAAAAAACTTTCTTCCCGTTTGCAAACTGCATACCGAGAAGAAAGCGTAATTATAGCCTTGCGGCGAAATATATCGTTTTCACTCCTCGGCAGGGTGGCTTGCGCTTTTACGGGAACCTGCTGTCTTTGGATAAGAGCTTTTCAGCTCACTTTGGCATTATACCACAGTTTTTACTGCTTGTCAATACCTTTTTTGAAATTTTTTCAACTTTTTTGAAATTTATTTTTACATCAACCGATATGAAGATCATTGACGTTCTCAAACACGAAATCCTCACGCGCGTCGGGATGATAGGTCTCAACCACGAAGTTTTCAATCGTCAGACCGTTAACGTGGCGGAAGAAGATCGCCTTCGCGGGCAAAACCTTTCCGTAAACGTAGACCTCGGGATAAGGAGGAACGATATCGGGCACGACGGGATTCCATTCGGTAATACCGCCCTCAACCGTGAGCTTGATATTCTTGAACGTAATATTTTCAAGCGGACGGTCGGCAAGACCGCAAGCGTTCGAGGTGCACTGAATGCCGTTCTTATGCTGGGAATTGAAGTCCCAGGGATACTGTATGTAGTCCTTATTTACGTAATGAATGTAATTCCAAGGAATTATCGTGTGAGGCACGTAGGGGCCGTCAGCAACGATATTCTCAAAGCGCACGTTGCGGATATATGCAACCTCTCTGCCCTCAGGCCCTCTCATTCTCTGTCCGACGTGAACGAAGAATGCCGTACCTGCGTTTCTGATGCGGATGTTTTCAAAGGTAAGACCGTCTATTATCGCGCCGTCAACGCTCACAACGCAGAGCGCAGTGATCGTGACGTCACGAATATCGAGATCTCTTATATCAATATCG
>JAZSGD010000105.1:0-1654 GCA_045532555.1 Eubacteriales bacterium
GTGTCAATCTTGTAGTGTCGCAATGCCCGCCTCAGTTCGCTCCAGCTTACCGCTTTCGGGACTTCGTGTCTGAGTACGTGGTAAATGTAATGCTTCACCTGGTCGTGCTTACGCAGTCTGTCAAACTTCACATTTTTCTTACCCTCCGCAAAGTGCAGGCGGTAACGAGCCGTCAGCATTTTGCACACCTTCTCGTTTCGGAAACGGTCATTCTTGTCGCTTATCGTTCGCCCGTCATTATCCACTCGGTTATAGACGATGTGGCAGTGCGGATGGTCGCGGTCGATATGTCTGGCAATGATAAATTCGGTGTTCTCGATACCCAACAACTTCATAAAGTCGTGGGCGATTTTGAGCATCAGTTTATCATCTGTTGCGAGCCTTGCCGCATTCTCCGCAGAGAAGTTCAGCGATATGTGGCCAACGGTGTTTTTGACCTTATCATTAAGCAGTGTTTGCAACTCAAATTGCTCTGCCATTTCCGATGGTAAACCCTCTACTCCGACAGCCTCCAACAGGCGCGATTTTTCTTCTTTCAGCACATAGTTTACGCACCCGCCGAACGATGTGCCTTTTACAATTTTACCTATCATCTTTTATCCGTTTTATCAGTTGTGAAATCTTCAATGCTGTTGCTTGGCACTCGTCCCTCACTCGGAAAAATCCTTGCCTGTTTGCTTGCTTTGCCAACTGGTTTAGGTTGGTGCTTTCGCCTATAAGTTTTCGTATGATGTCAAGGTTCTCACGAGTGATTCGTTCACGCACTGTACCTTGTTCAATGAGTGAGCGTACTACTTCACTTTGACTCCGTTTACTTCGTCTGCTCAGTGCTCGCAGCCAACCGTATTGTTCATCCGAAAGTCGAATTGTAATCGTATTTTTCTTTTCCATTTTTAGTTGTGTTTTTAATGTTAATTTGCGGTAAACCGCGAATATTTTCTGCACTCGCAGTAAAATTAAAGCGAGCTTTATATTTCGCTCATTTGAGAAATATTCCGTGACCATCGGGAGCCGTTTCACCTGCCTTTTAGGTGAGCAAGTTGTCGGGAAATGTAATACACCGACATAAACTTGCTCTGGCTGAAAATAGACAGATTTCAGCCTTTTAAGTCAAAGCCTGAAACCCCCTCTTTTCTGTTGAATTTCAAGAGTGTTTTTGTTTACACGAACCCACTCCCGCTCGGCAAAGCAAGTAAACTTTCTTTGCTCTCGCTTACTCGTGGCTTTTAATGCTTACGACCTCTAAATCGAGCATTGAAATGAGTGTTTCGAGGTGCGGATTTTGGGCAATCATTCTGCTTAAAACAGACTCTTTTGTCTCCGCTTTGTTGTCACGAACCCACTCTCGCTCGGCATAGTGAGTAAACTCCCTTTGCACTCGCTTACTCTTGGCTTTTAAGAGATAATCGGCAATGTCGTAACCCGCTTTTCGCTCCTCATCGGTGGCGTTATTCTCCATAAAATCGAAGAGTGAAACCTCAATTCCGAGCCGCTGCATCATCTCAATTTTACCCCTCCAATAGTCGGTTGCTCCGAGGTCGGGGAAGAGCAAAACCTGCCGATTTTTCAGTACACTCATCGCCTCTTTGTTGAACGCTCCGTTCTTTCCGCCCGTTGCAATCCATAGGTATTGCGGCAGAAAATGGGAGGCTAT
>JAZSGD010000213.1:0-4202 GCA_045532555.1 Eubacteriales bacterium
CCTTGCTCCGTTCTCAAATCTCACCTTCATTGCCGCCTTAACCTTTTTGCTCGTTTGTCTTGCGTGCATTTCGTTAAGGATATTAAGAAACGGTGCGAAGTCGGAGGCCAAGCGGTCTTAGGAAGACAATACTCAGGAACAACTCCTTGGCTCACAGAACGACATGGCTACGATCCGACTTCCTTGCTCCGTTCTCAAATCTCACCTTCATTGCCGCCTTAACCTTTTTGCTCGTTTGTCTTGCGTGCATTTCGTTAAGGATATTAAGAAACGGTGCGATCTCACTCTCTCCCTTTTCACTGTCTACACCATCGCTTACCGCGATGTAGCGAACGTTCTTGGACGGAAAGTAGATTTCGGTGTACTGTCCCGTAAGGATATAATTTCTTCCGAGGCGGGATAGGTCTTTGGTAACGACACAGTTGATCTTGCCGTTTTCTATATCGTCAAGCATACGTTGAAAGCTCGGTCTATCGAAATTCGTTCCCGAATAGCCGTCATCCACGTATTCATCAACGAGCCTCAGCCCGTGTTCTCGGCAGTATTGAGTAAGCATTTGTCTTTGGTTGGATATGCTGACGCTTTCGCCGTGAACGTCATCGTCACAGCTAAGTCTTAAATAAATTCCCGTATTGTAGATTTGTTGTTTCAAATGAGTTCCTCCTTCGTGACTCGAAACAATCCATCGGTACAATACTTGCTTACACTCGTATTATACCATAGATTGTTCTCGGATTCCATAACTTTTTGTAAATTTATGATACGCTTTCATTTTTACCGACAGGGGTGACAGCCGCCTCGTTCTGTATCACGTTCTGAACGAGCTTGTTCAGTTGCCGTCCGTCATCTATAAAATGCTCGGTGATTTTGATGCGATTTTTGCCTTCGGTGTAATACAATTCGCCTTTGTAGTTACGGCTCATATCTCCCTCATCATCTTTACAATCTACAAAATGGAGCTTGTCTTTTCCAATATTCAAAATTCTTATTCTTTTTCTACCCATCCATTATCCCCCCTGTTTGTTGATCTCGTTCATCTTGGCTCTTGCCAATGCCTTGCGTTCCTCGGTGTACGGCTCGGTGATGCGGTAGGAAAATCTTTTCTTATCAATTTCAAAGGAAAGGTATCCAAGCTCGTCATCGTCGGTCAGCCGACAGAGGTCGGGAAACTTCTCGGCAAAGGCAAGCAGCCGCTTCTTTAGATTTGTGTTGTGTGTCCGTATCACTACGGGCGCGGGTGTTTCGTCAAAATAGATTTCGGTTGTCTTTTGTCTTTTGGTTTTGTTTGTTACCATCGTTTTTTCTCCTATTTTTATAAAGTTTTTGAAGTAAGGCGTTTTTCGGTCAAAAATGCTCGGTTAAGAGCGTAGGAAAGTGCAGATTTTCAAATAGAAAACGCCTTTGTGGTGTGGGATACGTTTTGATGTGTAGGAAACGGAAAAATCCGTTTTTCTTCGGTCAAGACCGTATCCCCGTTTTTACCTATCCTCGCGGTCATCGCGGGATTTCTTTTTGCCTCTTGATTGCAGACGGGCAAGGCGGCGTTCCTCTCGCTCACGCTCCCGCGCCTCTCGCTCGGCTTGTTCTTTTGCAATGCGTTCTGCCTCGACACGTTTTCGTTCTTCCTCGGCTCTGCGTAGGATATTATCGGTTTCCTTCGTTCCGATAGCACTCCGCACAATGTGGAAGGACTCGGCATCACGGCGAAGCTCGTCGTTTTCAAAGGAAAGACGTCTGCATCGGACTTGGTAATAATCCTTTTCTTCGATTGCTTTGCTCCACATTTTTGAAATATCCTTTATGGTCACGATGAGCTTGCGAATAACGTCCTTCAATTTAGAGATCAAAGGAAGCGCGTGTTTGTTGCGGAAGGTTTTTGCGCTCATTAACGCACTCGGTTCGGGTAAATCCCATTCCTCACCGTTGTACTTGCTAAGTTCAAGGTCAATATTATCCTTGTCCTCGGTTAGTTCGGAAAGCTCGGATTTCATCTTTTCAAAACTTTCCCGTATCTCCGCAGTTTCTCGTTGAGCCTCGGCGTTGGATTGTTCCAACGCTTCTGCCTGCTCGGTAAGTTCTTCTACCTCTCGGCTACGCTCCTGCTTCTTGTAATCAAGGACGGACAGATGCTCCCGCTTTTCGTTCTTGTCCTTTCCTCTTTGCACTCCGTAACGCTCCATCACCTCGGCAAGATGAGCCTTTTCCGCATTCGCCCATTGATTGCCTTCGGTGTTCTCGCGCCCCTCGCCCTCAAAGCCAAGTGCCTTTAACGCTTGTTTGAGTGATACTCTCGTTTCCAATCCTCGCTTACTGTTCTTGGCAAGGGGAATGAAATCAATATGCAGATGCGGCGTTGCCTCGTCCATATGCAAGTGCGCGGAGAACACGTGCAAGGTATGGTTGCGCTCCCGAAAGCCGTGGAAGTATTCGTCCAAGATTTTCTTGGCAAGCTCGGCATTCTCGCCTGTGGCACTCATATCCTCTCGGTTGCCGACTTGAATGATAATTTCGTGGAATAGCTTTTCTTGCTTTCCCGTTCGTATCTTTTCGTAGTAGTCGCTTATCTTGCGGTCGTTGCGGGTTTGCTTCGCGTTGTACTTTTCAAGTGCCTCGTCATAGAGCTTGTGATAGACCTCCTTTATCGGCTCGTTGCAATAGGCGATATTCAGATGCGTTCTGCTGCCGTCCACATTGTCTGCCATGAAGCTTCGGTCATTGTGGGTAAGACAGCCTTCTCCCAAAGTTGCGCTTACACTTCTTACTATAAAAATCCACCTCCTGTGTTTTGCCATTTCGGCAAAAATTCTGATTGCGAGTGAAACGAGCATACCATTGGTTTTGTTCAATAAGGGCGAAGCCCGTCATTCAACAACAACGTACTGCGAAGCAGTATATCGGCTTGTCCGATACAGCCCGACGCGTCAGCGTAGGGATGCGTTTTGTTACTTTTGTCAAAAGTAACGCAAAGGCACTTTTGACACTCCGCATCAAAAGTCCATTGCGCTCTGCCGAGGGCATATCTCGATGCGGGGCATCGAGATGGCGAGTTTCCCTTGTCGGCTGAACGCCGCCATTTTGGACTTTGCAAGTCCAAAATCGTAAAACATCGCATTGTGTTCCTGCACGCTCACTGCGGAACACAGCGTATTGCGCACGTTCGCAACACGCTTTTTATGTGGACAATATCCTCACTCGCCCGGATATTTCCCTATGCAACGAGCATTGAAATTCTCGTTGCTACCGCCCCCGCAACCTCCTTTCTCTCGTCGGCGGTTATGTATTTGTGGGGGCAGTTTTCATATATCCGACGATACTGCCGCCGTGTTTTTCGGGTGGTTACTTCTCACTTCGGCTCACTCTGATCCGAGGTCAACCTCGCGCCAAGATGGCACGAAGCGCGGGGGAGAAAACAAAAAAGACCCGTACTTACACACACGGATCACGGGAAACACCAAAAAGCGAACGGCACTTGTTCGCTTAAAAAGGTGATCTCCGTGCCCTTTATGTATGTAAAAGTACGAGTCTAAAACCTCGTGAACGCTCGTGCTAAGCGTATAGAATGACGGGACTTACACAGCTGCCCGCGGCACTTATAATCATATTTTGTTTGTATAAGATTAAGCCAAACAGGCTATACTCATAATGGAGTAGTCTGCGAGGCTTACATCTTAGGGAGCATTAGTATACCATATAGATATGAGCTTGTCAAGGGGATATTTGTCGATACAGGCAAAATTTGCAGAATATTCATTTAATCGAGTAGGTGAAATTTAATCCACCTCTCACACCACCGTACGTGCCGTTCGGCATACGGCGGTTCAATTCAAAATTAAATATGTGCTACCTTTAGGTAGTAATCGAAAAGACTGACTAAGCCTCGCTTGGTCAGTTTTTCTTTGGAAACAGCTCTTGCAAGAACAGACTTTGTTGCAACAAATTGGTAATGATCGCCCCAATTTGCTACCTTATGTGCTATCCATTTTGGTACTCCAAGCTTCAGTAATCCCCATTCTCGTTTACTCGGCAGTTTCCACTGCTTCCAGATTATCACCCTTATCATTGTTCTCAAATGCTTATCTATCTCGCGAAGTCTATCTTTCATTGAACCTATCCGAAAGTAGTTTATCCACCCTCTTGTTACCTCATTAATCTTTTCAATTCGGTATGTTAAGTCAATGCTCCAACTCCGTTTGCATAATGCT
>JAZSGD010000248.1:0-25179 GCA_045532555.1 Eubacteriales bacterium
CCAAACGATCTTGTCAGGCTGAGTCATAGCAGCCATGTCGTTGATCCAATCAAGTACGTGCTTGTTGTTTGTAGGTGTCATGATTTTTCTCCTTTTTATATTCAAAACATTATAGACAACTTTGTCAGAGGGAAGATGACCTTTTCTCCTCCATTATACATTTTACAATATTTTTTGCAAGATTGCAATATTTATTTTCAAAAGTTTTCAAAAGTTTCAATTTGTTAATATTTTCCTGAAAACATAGGGAATTTAGCATTTAAAACATATTTTGTAACATTATATTAGCAGCTTCTTATGTCAAAATGAATAGCCATAGCCAAAAACCCAAAAATTTTTCAAAAACCCTATTTACAAGCAGGGAAATATATGTTAAAATATAAAAAGATACATTTGTGCTATATTTTTAAGCAACAGGAGAGTAAAAATGGAAAAACTCAAGCCGAAAGAACAAAAAGTTTATAACTATATCGTAAATTCGGTAAAGAATAACGGCTTTGCGCCCAGCGTGCGCGACATCATGAGAGATCTTGGATACAAAAGCACCTCAACCGTACACATGTACCTCAACCGCCTCGATACACTTGGCTATATACGCAAGGAAGACGGCAAGAGCCGTGCTATTAGCGTCGTAAATGAAGATATGCCAACAGTTTCGGCTGTCAGAGTGCTCGGCACCGTCACCGCAGGTCAGCCAATACTCGCTGAGGAGACCTTCGAGGGATACATAGGATATATAGGAAGGATCCCTGCCGATGAAATGTTCGCCTTAAAGGTAAAGGGCGAGAGTATGATAGAGGTCGGTATTATGGACGGCGATATGGTCATCGCCGAAAAGACCTGCTACGCAGAAAACGGAGAGATCGTGGTTGCTCTTATCGACGATGAGGCAACCGTCAAGAGATTTTTCCGCGAGAACGGTCATTACCGCCTTCAGCCCGAAAACAGCACCATGAAGCCGATCATTGTCGATGAGGTGCTCATTCTTGGCAGAGTAGTGGCAATACAGCGCAGCTATATATAAATGAGAGGTAACTAAATTGGAATTTTTAAGAAAGCTTAAGAATTCAATAAAAAGCTCGGTAAAAAGCGTCCTCATAAATTATAAGGAATTTATCGGTCTTTATGCCGCAGTAATAGTAGTCCAGCTCCTTTTTGGGATCTGGACTTTCTCTGCATTTACAAATTATAACGCTAATGATACTCTATTTGAAGACAATTATAAATATGATGTAACTATAACGGGAACAAGCAAGAGCATAACTACTGTATGGAATCGTCTCAATTACGACACCACCAGCAGCGATAAGTGTTTTACGAGCTTCGGCTACGCAACAAATAAAAACACCATAGGAGCAAACCTCAAGGGCGGAACATTGGAGGAGTTTATTGAAAAATATCTCAGTAATGTAACTGTACAATACCAAGTGACTCCTAAATATACTTATAGAACTGAGTTGCGAGGAGAGATACTTCTCTCGTCTATCATAATCGGAGCATTATCCTTTATCATAGGCACTCTGATCCTCGGTGTAATATACTCAGTGCGCACTAACCATTATAAATTCCAATACGGCATATATATGACCTTCGGCGCCGATAAAAAAATGCTCGGTAAGATCGCAATGAATGAGCTGTTGACAATAAATCTGATCACTCTGATCCCGTCCGCGATCATATCGTATCTTTTAACTATGATAGTTTATGCGAATAGCGGAGTTGCCGTTAAGATCTCACTTTTACAGCTCTTACTCTACGCGGCATTGACTTTTATCGCTGCTTTTGTTGCAGCGTGTTCTTCGCTTGGAACGCTTTTCATCAAGCCCCCGATAGCGCTTATAACTACCGCAGATAATTCCAATTTCGTATCCTCTCCACGTCGTTCCTTCAATATCTTCGCAAAGAAAATGCCACTCAATTACGAGGCTTATACCACGTGGAGATTCAGAAAGTACGTTGCAAAACTTGTCCTCGGAGCAGTCTGCTTCTCGGTCATTTTTGTTACGGGAATATACTGTGCAAATATGTTGAAAACAGAGAACGAGGCTCCCGACGAATCGGTAGTCCTCACCTATAAGTTCAGTACCAGGATCGACGAAAATCGCCATAAGGCTAACTGGGAAGCGGATGAGTTGATCGAAGCCTTGGGAGATATCGACCACGTAGAGAAGGTAACGTTCGAGCAAAGCAAAAGCTTTGAGGGAAGAATGGATCATCTTCTTATCCGTCCGGGAACCGAAACGGGTGGCTCTAATTTCACAGTAGCATCTCTCGACGAGGTCAAGGGATATAACAGAGCAACCAACCGTTGCAAATACGTTTGCATAGATACGCTTGAGCTTGAGATGTACGAATCTCTTTATGACGTTGAATATTTCTCAGGATATGATGCTCAAAAGCTCCTCGCAGATGACAGTATGATAATAATCAGCGAAGGGCTTTACGGCGCTAAAAGCTTTGATTTCAAGCCGGGCGATACGGTAGTGGTTGCCGATTGGGTATCGACCGATAGTGAAATGCTCGCACAGTCCGATATCAATAAGGTACTTACACAGCAGATCTACCATTGTTCCTTTAATTATACCGAATATACAGTCGGCGCGGTTATCCACGATACCGATGCAACAGATAGTTTCATTGTAGGAATGAACTCTGATACTTATTATGGAATTACCACCGATAAACACGCAATATCTGAACTTAAACTCTTTTCAGAATCGGACATTGATCTGGATAACATTTCTGATATCAGATCCGAAATAAAAAACATAATGGAAAACTATCCCGATTGGAGCATTGCATATACCAACGAGGATATATATTCCATCGTAGATAATCGTGTAAATCTTCCGGGTCTTCTTTATCTGCTTTCGATCCTTGTGCTTATGATATCTCCTGTCGTCTGGATATTCTCGCAGGTGATGTTCTATAAAAAGAGGGAAGCGGAGTTCAGAACGCTTGGCTCGATCGGTGCGACACTCAAAGAGATCGGAGGCATACACGCGGTCTCGGGTGTCCTCATATTTGCCATCAGCTTTGTTGTTAATCTGATATTCAGCAGATTGACCTGTTATGGAATATACCGTATCTTTACGAGTGTATTGCCAAGACTTGGTGTGCCCGGAATGAACGTGTCCTTCAACAGCTTCGTTCCATTCTCGACGATTCTTTTGTACGCGGGTGTTTCCGCACTCTGCGGATGTATTTCAAGCTTGATTCCTTTCCTTCTTTACAAGAGAAAGCTTGAAAACGAGAGTAAGCTGATAGAAGCACAGAAAATAGAGTTATAATAAACGGAGTTAAATTATGGAAAATAAAACAAGTGCCATTGACCTTAACACCATAGATCCCAACAGAATTATGCTGGAGGCGACCGACATCATAAAGCAGTATAAGCAGTATGACGACGTGGTAACCGCGGTCAACCGAGCAAGTATTAAGGTCCATGAAGGTGAATTCGTGGCGATAATAGGATCTTCAGGCTCGGGAAAAAGTACTTTTATGAATATTTGCGCAGGTCTTGACAAGCCCAACGCAGGATCAGTAAAAATAAGAAGCAGGGAAATAACGAAAATGGGCTCCGATGAGCTTAACCGCTACCGCGGAATGAATATCGGCGTGGTATTTCAGAAGCATAACCTGATCCCGCAGTTCACCGCGTATGAGAATATTCTCGTGCCGACAATGATGTGCCGCCGCGATGAATTCTCCTACGAGGAGCACCTCAAAAAGCTTATTCCTATGCTCGGTCTGTCGGATAGACTCCATCATCTCCCCAGCGAGCTTTCGGGAGGACAGCAACAGAGAGTTGCAATCGCACGCGCGCTGATAAATATGCCGCAGATACTCTTCGCGGATGAGCCTACGGGAAATCTCGACCGCAAAAACGCCGACGAGGTTCTCGAGCTGTTGCTGGAAACCCGCGCACAGATAGGTCTTACACTCGTAATGGTCACACACGATATGAAGATAGCCAAGCGCGCAGATACCGTATATACAATGGATAGCGGATATCTCCTTTCGCGCAAGATCAATTTCGACGAGGTGTGATAAATGAAGGACAATATTATTGCAGGATTACAAAAGCTCACGCTGCTTGACTTTCCCGGCAAGGTGGCCTGCACGCTCTTTACGAGAGGCTGTAATTTCAAATGCCCGTTTTGTCACAACGCATCTTTGGTAGTCCGTGCAGATGAACAAAAGCCTTATTCAAACGCCGAGATATTGGCATTTTTGAAAAAAAGATCGGGTGTACTTGACGGAGTTGCGATCACAGGCGGAGAACCGACGCTTATGCCGGGACTGTACGACTTTATTAAGGAAGTCAAAAATCTTGGCTATGCTGTAAAGCTCGACACCAACGGAACTCGCCCCGACGTGATCAAAAGACTAGTCGAGGATAAGCTCGTAGACTACGTTGCTATGGATATAAAAAATCACCCCGCGAAGTATGCCTATACGGTCGGACTTCCTGATTCCTACGATCTCTCGTCCATCATCGAAAGCAAAAATTATCTGATGGAAGGGAACGTGGATTTTGAATTCAGAACCACAGTCGCCAAGCCGTTCCACACCGAAGAAGATTTTTATCTGATCGGCGAATGGATCAAGGGTAATGAGAAGTATTTTTTGCAGCAATTTAAGGACTCGGGCGACATAATCGGAAAGGAAATTTCTTCCTATAATGAGAGCGAAATGGAAAAGTTTTTGAACGTTTTGTTGCCTTTTGTGCCAAATGCACAATTAAGAGGGGTATAAAACTATATATAGTGACAAATTTCGAAATTTAACACAATATGTTGTGTTTAGGGGTTGACAACTACCACTAAATATAGTATAATGCTAATGCGGCGCGGATTGGTGTCCGCGCCCATTTTATGCCCTTTTTTAGGAATATCCTATATGGCATAAGGCAAAACTGGTAATCAAAATTCAAAAAATATAAAAATTAAAAGGAGAAGGAAATGTACAGCGTACAAAAAAGAGACGGAAAAATCGTAGAATTCAATCTTAGCAAAATTTCTGATGCAATAAAGCTTGCTTTTGAGGCACAGGAAAAACAGTTTAATCAGAATATTATAGATTTTTTGGCGTTGAAGGTAACGGCAGAATTTGAGCCCAAGATCAAGAACGGACTTATCTCCGTCGAGGAGATTCAGGACTGTGTTGAGTCGGTTCTCGTTCAGGCAGGCTACGCAGACGTTGCTAAGGCATACATTCTGTACCGCCGTCAGAGAGAAAAGCTCAGAAACGTTCAGGGCACCGCACTCGACTATAAGGCAACCGTAGACCAGTACCTCCGCGCTCTCGACTGGAGAGTCAAGGAGAACTCCACCGTAACCTATTCCGTAGGAGGACTTATCCTGTCCAACTCGGGTGCTATCACAGCTAACTATTGGCTCAGCGAGGTTTACGACGACGAGATCGCAAACGCCCACAGAAACGTTGATCTTCACATCCACGACCTTTCTATGCTTACGGGCTACTGTGCAGGATGGTCGCTCAAGCAGCTCATTCAGGAGGGTCTCGGCGGCGTAACGGGTAAGATCACCTCTTCTCCCGCAGGTCACCTTTCCACCCTCTGCAACCAGATGGTAAACTTTCTCGGAATTATGCAGAACGAGTGGGCAGGCGCGCAGGCATTCTCCTCCTTTGACACATACCTCGCTCCCTTCGTAAAGGTAGATAACCTCTCCTACAAGGAAGTAAAGCAGTGCATCCAGTCCTTCATTTACGGTGTAAATACTCCTTCTCGCTGGGGCACACAGTCTCCCTTCACGAACATCACTCTCGACTGGACCGTTCCTAACGACCTCGCAGAGCTCAACTGTATCGTCGGCGGCAAGGAAATGGACTTCAAGTACAAGGATTGTAAGAAGGAAATGGACATGGTCAACAAGGCGTTCATCGAGATCATGATCGAAGGCGACGCAAATGGCCGTGGCTTCCAGTATCCTATCCCCACCTATTCCATCACTCGCGACTTTGACTGGTCCGAGACCGAGAACAACAAGCTTCTCTTCGAAATGACCGCAAAGTACGGTACTCCTTATTTCTCCAACTACATCAATTCCGATATGGAGCCCAGCGACGTTCGTTCGATGTGCTGCCGTCTCCGTCTCGACCTTCGTGAGCTTCGCAAGAAGTCTGGCGGTTTCTTCGGCTCGGGTGAGTCCACAGGTTCTGTTGGCGTAGTTACTATAAATATGCCCAGAATTGCATATCTTGCAGAGAATGAGGAAGACTTCTATAAGAGACTTGATAAGCTTATGGATATTGCGGCTCGCTCGCTCAAGACCAAGAGAACTGTTATCACCAAGCTTCTCGACGAGGGTCTGTATCCTTATACAAAGAGATACCTCGGCACCTTCAATAACCACTTCTCAACCATCGGTCTCGTAGGTATGAACGAGGTCGGTCTTAACGCTAAGTGGCTCAGAGCCGATATGACTCACAAGAAGACCCAAGAGTTCTCCAAGAACGTCCTCAACCACATGAGAGAAAGACTCTCCGACTATCAGGAAATGTACGGCGACCTCTATAACCTCGAGGCAACTCCCGCAGAGTCGACCTCCTACCGCTTCGCAAAGCACGACAGAAAGAGATGGCCCGACATCATCACCGCTACCGATAACGCAAAGGCTCCTTACTACACCAACTCCAGCCACCTTCCCGTAGGCTATACCGAGGATATCTTCGACGCTCTCGACATTCAGGACGAGCTTCAGACCCTCTACACCTCGGGTACTGTATTCCACGCGTTCCTCGGTGAGAAGCTTCCCACCTGGAAGAGTGCTGCAAACCTCGTTCGCAAGATTGCAGAGAATTATAAGCTTCCTTACTACACAATGTCTCCCACCTACTCCGTATGTACCGACCACGGATATATCAACGGTGAAGAGTACACATGTCCCAAGTGCGGCAAGAAGACCGAGGTATATAGCCGAATTACAGGTTACTACCGTCCCGTTCAGAACTGGAATGACGGTAAGAGCCAGGAGTTCAAGGAGAGAAGAAACTATAACATCGAGCGCTCCAATGAGCTTCACCCCGAGATCAACGTCGGTGCTGACAGCGTGAGAACGATCAACGCAGTTACAGAGCCGATCGTAGAGGAGTGCGCCCCCGAGACCGCGGCAGAGACCAAGGTAATGCTTTTTGCAACCAAGACTTGCCCCAACTGTAAGATCGCGTGCGAGTTCCTTGACAAAGCAGGTGTTTCCTATGAAAAGCTCTATGCAGACGAGCACCTCGATCTTATCGCTCAGTACGGTATCAGACAGGCACCCACGCTCGTAGTAGTTGAGAACGGTGTTGAGGTTGCTAAGGCGGCAAATCTCTCCAACATCAAGAAGTATATCGAAACGGCAAAAAACGCTTGATAAACGTTGATTCGCCGTCAGATAAAGGAAAGGCAGATCAGTATGTTTGATTTGATAATCGTCGGCGCAGGTCCCGCGGGTCTAACCGCGGCGATCTACGCGCGGCGCGCGGATAAAAGCGTCCTCGTCCTCGATAAAGGAACCTTCGGCGGACAGATGACGTTTTCCCCTAAAATTGAAAATTATCCCGGATACGCGCAGATTAGCGGCAACGAGCTTGCCGAAAAGCTTGTTTCACAAGCAATAGAGCTCGGTGCTGAAATAGATATGTGCGAGGTCCTCGGAGTGCATAAGGAGGGCAACTTCTTCTGTGTCAGCTCCGACGAGGGTGAGTTTATGGCTCGTTCCGTAATTCTCGCAACGGGCGCAAAGCACCGCTTGCTTGGTATCGAGCGCGAGGAGGACTTCGTCGGAAACGGCATCTCCTTCTGTGCTGTGTGCGACGGCGCGTTTTACGCAGGCAAGACCGTAGCGGTCATCGGTGGCGGAAACTCTGCGCTACAGGAGGCAATAATGCTTTCCGACGGTTGCGAAAAGGTTTACGTCGTTCAGAATCTCGACTTCCTTACGGGAGAAGAGAAGCTTGCAGAAATTCTTCGCAAGAGAGCTAACGTTGAGATAATCTATGGCTCGATCGTTGAATCGATCCACGGAGACGAGGTCTTCGGCGGCATCGTCATTAAGAACACCGCATCAGGCGAGAAAACAAGACTCGACCTCGACGGAATGTTCGTAGCTATCGGTCAGGTGCCCGAAAACGAGCAGTATAAGAACGTCGTAACACTCTCCGATCGCGGATATATCGTATCCGACGAAAACTGTGCTACCGAAACCGAAGGACTTTTCGTAGCGGGCGACTGCCGCACGAAAAACATCCGTCAGATAGCAACGGCATGCGGCGACGGCGCAGTAGCGGCTCTCGCGGTTTGCAGATATTTGGATAATTAAAATAGATAGGGGAAGAAAATCAGCTTTTCTTCCCCTGATTTACTCCATAATGCCAAGAATGGAATATTATAAAAAATTCGTTTTATCTATTGATTTAATGAGAAAATTGTGGTAGAATAGTATGAGCGAATGTCGCTTTTAATATATAGACTCATTTGAAAGGAATCCTATGTTAGAAATAAAGAATCTGACTTATATCGTCACCGATGCCGAAACAGGTAAGGAAAGAAAAATACTTGACGACGTAAGTCTCACGATAAACGAGCGCTTTGTCGCAATAACGGGCCCTAACGGAGGCGGAAAATCCACCCTCGCGAAGCTTATCGCGGGAATATATACCGCAAGTTCGGGTCAGATATTGCTCGACGGTGTGGATATCACTAATATGACCATAACCGAGCGCGCGAATGCAGGTATCAGTTTTGCCTTCCAGCAGCCCGTAAGATTTAAGGGCATTACGGTCAAGGATCTTATATCTTTTGCCGCAGGAAGCAAAATTTCGGTCTCTGAGGCGTGCAAATATCTCTCCGAGGTCGGTCTTTGTGCCAAGGAGTACGTAAACCGCGAGGTAAACGAGTCTCTTTCGGGCGGCGAGCTCAAGAGAATCGAGATCGCTATGATCAACGCGCGCGGAACTAAATTTTCTGTCTTTGACGAGCCCGAGGCGGGAATCGACCTCTGGAGCTTCAACAATCTTATCAAGGTATTTGAGAAGATGTACGAAAAGACCAAGGGGAATATCCTTATAATCTCCCACCAGGAGAGAATTCTCGATATCGCAGACAAGATAGTCGTTATTGCAGACGGTAAGGTTGCCGCATACGGCACGAAAAACGATATTTTGCCCGAGCTCCTTTCGGCTCAGTCGGGATGTAAGTTTACAATGGGGGGTGACGAGTAATGGCAGAGAAGAAAAAGCTCGACAGTATTCAGCTCAACCTTCTTCGTGAGGTAGCAGACCTTCACGGTGTCCCCGAGGGAGCGTACTCACTCCGCGTGGACGGTGAAATGTACGGCAAGAACTCCTCCGAAAACATAGTAATCGAGAAAAAGACCGATAAGCCCGGAATCGACATCTATATCAAGGCGGGCACAAAGCGTGAAAGCGTGCATATTCCCGTTATTCTCTCCGAAACAGGACTCAAGGAGCTTGTTTACAACGATTTTCACATCGGAGAGGGCGCAGACGTTCTTATAGTTGCGGGCTGCGGAATCCATAACTGTGGAGTTCAGGATAGTGAGCACAGCGGAATACACAGCTTCTTTGTCGGCAAGAACGCCAAGCTCAAGTACGTCGAAAAGCATTACGGCGAGGGAGACGGAAACGGCAGGAACGTTATGAATCCTCACACCATCGTCGAGCTTGACGAAGGCGCGTATATGGAAATGGAAACAACGCAGATCAAGGGCGTTGACTCGACAAAAAGAAAGACCGAGGCAACCTTGGCAGATAAAGCAACTCTCGTTGTCCACGAAAAGATAATGACTCACGGAGAGCAGTTTGCCGAGACCGAATTTACCGTTGCGCTCAACGGAGAGGATTGCGGTGCACACGTAGTATCGCGTTCCGTAGCAAAGGATAACTCGCGTCAGCTCTTTATTTCGGACGTTGTCGGAAACGCACGTTGCTCGGGACATACCGAGTGCGATGCCATCATTATGGATAACGCGTCGGTTCAGGCAATACCGAAGATTATCGCGAACAACACCGAGGCATCGCTTATTCACGAGGCGGCAATCGGCAAGATCGCAGGCGAGCAGCTTATGAAGCTCATGACGCTTGGACTTGACGAAAAGCAAGCCGAGGAAGAGATCATCAATGGATTTTTGAAGTGATCTGACATAAATTGGAGGTAAAATATGAAAATAACCGAGAATACAGATAAGGAAGTTGTAAAACTTATCAAGGAGGGGCTCGAGCGCACTGGCGGCTATTGCCCTTGCCGCAGAGAGAGAACCCTTGAAAATAAGTGTATGTGCAAGGAGTTCAGAGATCAGATCAAGGATCCCGATTTCGAGGGCTATTGCCACTGCTTGCTTTATTATAAGAGCAAATAATCAAAATTAAAGAGGTACAAAATGATAATCGATATTACAAATGAAAATTTTGAAAACGAAGTGGTAAAATCCGAAATTCCTGTTCTCGTAGACTTCTGGGCAGAGTGGTGCGGTCCTTGCCGTATGATCGCTCCCATCGTTCATGAGATCGCAGAGCATAGAAGCGATATAAAGGTCTGCAAGGTAAACGTTGATAATAACCCTCAGCTTTGCAATCAGTTCGGAATTGACAGCATTCCCACGCTTCTGCTCTTTAAGAACGGCGAGGTAGCCGCTAAATCGATCGGATATAGCAACAAGGCAGTCCTCGAGAGCTTTATTGATAAGAATATCTAATTTCAAAATCAAACTAAAGTCCCGCTTAGCACGGGACTTTATGTTGTTATACAGAGATTGAAAAAAATCACAAAAAAGTTCCAACCTTTTTCTTTATTCGTGTCTATATGAGTGAAAGCTTTCAACGAGGTACAAACAAGTGAACAGACAAGATGCCGAAAAAATTATAACTGAATATCTGAAACCCATATTTGGATTTGCGCTAAAACGATGTAAAAATACATATGATGCGGAGGATCTTTCACAGGAAATCGTATTACGGTCGTTTCGCTCGCTTTTAATCAAGGACGATATTGAGGATGTCAGCAAATATATTTGGACAATCGCACATAATACGCTTAGCAATTATTATCGTGAAGCATCCAAAGGCATAATTGGTATATCAATTGATGAATTGGCAGAAATCATTGCTGATCCTGATTCAGAATATGATTTCGATGATAACACAAAATCTATTCGTCGTTTACAAAGTGAGATTGCTTATCTTTCAAAAACACAAAGAAAGATAGTAATAGCGTATTATTTTGAAAACCGTAAACAAGCCGATATTGCTAAGGATTTGGATATTCCTCTCGGTACGGTCAAATGGCACTTGTTTGAAGCAAAAAAAGAATTGAAACGAGGTATGGATACTATGAGAAAAACAAGTGAATTGAAATTTAACCCTATCAAATTCACATCAGTTGGGATCAACGGTTCTATCGGAACAAAATCTTGTGATGAATTTTTCCGTTCTGCGCTTTCCCAAAACATCTGCTATTGTATACGTAACGAAGCGAAAACGGTAAATGAAATTGCTGACGCCCTTGGTGTTTCGCCTGTATATGTAGAAACCGAGGTTGACTTCTTGGAGGAATACGGGTTTCTGAAGCAAGTTGGGGATAAGTATATCGTTAATTTTATCATAAGTGAGCCGACAGCGGAACTTTTGACTATGCAAGACGCAATGTATAAAAAAGCGGCGGGAGTATTTGCAAATGAGCTTTATGAGGAACTAATGAGCAGTGGTATTTTGGACGATGAAAATATTTTCTGCAATAAAATGCTTCAAGGTTCAACAAAAGAAAATCCCCTGAGAGACAAAAACTTCCTTTTATGGTCGCTTATACCGTATATCGCCGCAATGTCGGGTAAAAAACTAATGGATAACACAATCACCTTTGAAGAAGTTGCTACTATTCGCCCCGACGGAGCGCATAATATTGCCTATGCTTCTGTTGTACCTGAGAATCTGAAAATTCCGAGCGATTATGTTCGTATGAGAGATTGGTGCGGACCATATGATGCTATGAACGGAGATCATATCCTTTGGAAAATTGATACAGAGTGGTCAGGACGACGTATCAGTGTAAATCGTAATGAATTCGAAGCTTCAGCGCGAGTTATTTCGTTGTATGAACACGAAAAAGAAAATCTCCTTTCAAAAGAAGATTATGCATGGCTTTCCGAACGCGGATATATCAAAACTTGGGGCGATTATGACGGATGCTTCAAAATATCATGGCAAGTCATCATTTTGAGAAACAAAGAAATTCAAGAAAAGCTGCTTGCTATAGGAGAGAAAATTAAAAGAAAATATAAGGAGGAGTTTGATGCTATCAAGGCCCCCTATATCGAGGCTGTATTAAACTCGGTTCCTGCACATCTCCGCCGTATGAAAGAGTACGAATTGCAGTCTGTATTCCACGCTGACGGATGGTTCTTGCTTCACTGCATTGTTACTCTCTTGAACAATGGCAAGTTAAAGCCACCAACTGAAGAACAGAAAAAATCACTCACTACCCTTATTATTAAAAAATAGCCAAAACATCGGGAGCAACCATAGCGGATCGCTCCCGATGTTTTTAGTTATCAATATGTCGTTAAATATTGTTTTTTATTAACTCATTAACCGCCTCTCTGACCGCAAGAATTTCATCAGCAGATCGGGCGCAGACCTTGAAAGCAATTTCCTTGCCAAACGCCGCTTCGATGGTCTCAACCACCTTTTCCTTGCCGCACAAGGCTTCTGCAAGCTTCATAGCTCTTATATCCTGCAGAGCGTCGTTGAAGACTACGATACGCAAGGATTCAAGTGCAGTACCGTTACTTGCGGGATAGACCGAGAAGGTATCTCCCGAGGGCACCCAACCGTCGCCGCAGGTGTCAAGATAGGGATTTATCGGATCGTAGGAGTATTGAGTGTTATAGAAGTTATATCCCCAATGCAAAAATCCGACGATATCGTATTTGTACATCTGCATACCGATCGAACGGTTACGGTAAGAGGGCATAGCCAAAAATCTGTTGGAAACGTCTCTCCACTGGCTGCTGCAATAATAAGTCCAAAGTCCCTCAACCTTATTATCTATAAAGGGTTTCGTGTGGTCTGTGCCGGGAATTGGAGTATCAACTACGCCCTGGCTGTAAAACTCGTAGTTAGAGAGCGCATCCATGATAACGTAGTCCTCGAGCAGATCCGAGATCGAATCCTTTGCCGCCTTGTAGAAGGGGAGCTGCTCCTGACTCGGCTCGTCGGAGATGTGGAAATAGCAACGCTTGTCGTCGCCTCTTGCTTTCATGTGGTCGAGGAAGGAGACTATAAATTGTCTCAAAAATTCTGTATATTCATTCGAAACCGCATCTGTCTCCCAGCCAAAAATCTGCTTATACTCGCCGTCGACGGTTGCCATAACCTTGGGAGCGTGCTGCGCGCCCCATTGTGTAAAGAAATGCGCGATCTCAAGGTACTCAATGCCAACGCGGTCACACATATCTATCCAGCGATCCAAAAGTGAATAATCGAATGAATATTCATTTTCGTTCTTAGTCACTCCAACAAGCTGTGTGGTGAGTCTTTCTCCACCGATATACGTGTCAAGCGAGGGGGTGAAAACGGGAGTTAGAAGCATATTGATTCCGTTTTTGCGGGCGGTTCGTGCAAAGCTCTCGACTATCTCCCAGTGACGCTCCGACCAGACCTCGCAGCCGTAGTAATTCGCAAGACAGTCACAATAGAACCATTGGGTAAACTTTAAAGTCTGAGGAGGGAGCTCGGCATCGATGATCTCAACGGTAAGGGCCTCACGAGCCGCGACGGAATCGCCGTTTATAAGAGTGACCGAAAGCTCGCGTTCGCCTGCCGATATCGTATCGGTCACCTCCGAAAGATCGACCTCGATCCAGATCGCGCAAAGACTGCCTCTGACCACGCTGACTCTGCCGTGATAGCGCAGGGGTATGAGCAGGTCGGGATAAAGCCCGGGTGTCGAGCGCAGATAGTTGTCAACGGGAGCACCGGGAACAACGGGCATAGAAGCGGGGAGACTTATGACCTCGCGTAAGGTCGCGTATTTGGACAAGTCACCGTCAAGTTTAATATCGTAAAGGACTCTGCCGGGGTCGGTGTTCTCGAGAGAGCAGAGAAGCTGAAACGAGAAGCGCTCGTTTTTTAACGCGGTCAGCTTGGTGAGGGATTTAAAATCATCTATTTTGTTATCAAGAAAGCAATTTTCAAGAGAAGACGTGATTTTTGTCTTAAGCATAATTCCTCCGTATTTTGACACATGAAAGTCGGTTGTTTTAACTGTATTTGTAAAAATTTGCGGTGGTAGGTTCCGTTATGGTAATTATAACACGGAGCAAAACAAATGTCAACGGAGAAAGACATATTTAAGCCTCGAAATGTTAGGTTTTTGGCGATAAATTGTGTCATATTGCACAAAATCGGAATGAAAAAATCATAAATATCGTGATATCTTTCAATTTATTTTTTTGTAGAAATATGTTAAAATATATAGTTGGAAGAAAACTGTATAAATTTTAGTTTAAATATAAGGAGTAAGTATGGTAAGAGAAGATTTAAGAAACGTAGCAATAATCGCGCACGTTGACCACGGAAAAACCACGCTTGTGGACGGTCTGCTCAAGCAGGGCGGCATTTACAGAGATAATCAGGAGACCGTAACCAGAGTTATGGACTCGGACGATATCGAGAAAGAAAGAGGCATTACCATACTTGCCAAAAACACCGCAGTTCATTACAACGGTGTGAAAATAAACATTGTCGACACCCCCGGACACGCGGACTTCGGCGGCGAGGTAGAGCGCGTACTGAAAATGGTAAACGGCGTTATACTTCTCGTTGATGCGGCTGAGGGTCCCATGCCCCAGACGAGATTCGTGCTTAAGCGCGCGCTTGAGCTTGATCACAGAGTTATCGTTTGTATAAACAAGATAGACAAGCCCGATGCAAGACTCGGCGAGGTTGAGGACGAGATCCTTGAGCTTCTGATCGATCTTGGCGCAAGTGACGAGCAGCTTGATTCTCCCATGCTTTATTGCTCGGGTCGCTCGGGCACGGCAAGCTTTGATCCGCTTGAGGAGGGAACTGATCTTAAGCCCCTGTTCGACACTATTCTCGACTATATTCCTGCGCCTGAGGGCGATCCTGAGGGTGATCTTCAGGTTCTCGTATCCTCTATCGACTACAATGAATACGTTGGTCGTATCGGTATCGGTCGAATCGAGCGCGGCTCTATCAAGGTAAATCAGGAAATACTCGTTTGCAACTATCACAAGCCCGATGAAAAGCCGAGAAAGACCAAGGTCGTTGCTCTTTTCCAGATAGACGGACTTAATCGCGTTCAGGTTGAAAGCGCGAAAATGGGTGATATAATCTGCTTCTCGGGAGCAGGTGATATCTCGATCGGAGATACTCTTACCTCCACAACTAACCCCGAGCCGCTTGAATTCGTTAAGGTAAGCGAGCCTACCGTTGAGATGACCTTCTCGGTCAACACCAGCCCCTTGGCAGGCAAGGAAGGTAAGTTTGTTACCTCCCGTCAGCTTCGCGAAAGACTCTACCGAGAGCTCCTTCGTGACGTTTCTCTCCGTGTGCGCGACGGTGACACTACCGACGAGTTTATCGTATCGGGAAGAGGTGAAATGCACCTTTCCATCCTCATCGAGAATATGCGCCGTGAGGGTTATGAGCTTACCTGCTCGAACCCCAAGGTTATCTTAAAGGATATCGACGGAGTTACCTGCGAGCCTATGGAGCGCGTAACGCTTGACGTGCCCACCGATTACGTTGGCGCGGTCATTGAAAAGCTCGGACAAAGAAAGGGCGATCTTATTGAGATGAACCCCGTTGGAAGCCGTATGAGAATTGAGTACAGTATTCCTTCTAGATGTCTTTTCGGCTACCGTTCCGAATTTTTGTCGGCAACTCGAGGCGAGGGTGTTCTTAATACGCTCTTTGACGGATATCAGCCTCACCGTGGCGGTATCATTATGAGATTCACGGGTGCGCTTATCGCCTCCGAGGCAGGTGTTACCACGAGATACGGTCTTTTCAATACTCAGGAGCGCGGTCAGCTCTTCGTTGGTCCTCAGACGCCCGTTTACGAGGGTATGATCGTAGGTGAAAACCCCAAGAACGACGATATTGCGGTCAATCCCTGCAAGGAAAAGCATCTTACCGCTATTCGTAGCTCGGGCGCGGATGAAAAGCTCCTGCTTACTCCCCCCAAGATTTTCTCTCTTGAAGAAGCTATCGAGTTCATTCAGGACGACGAGCTTATCGAGGTAACCCCCAAGTCCATAAGACTCCGTAAAAAGATCCTTGATACGAGCACTCGTATGAAGGAAATGATGAAAGCCCGCAGAGCAGCGGAGAATAACTAAAATAGAGCCCCCGAGGTAGTTTAAGCACTTCCTCGGGGGCTGAATTATTATCTGAATCGTGGTTTAATTATATATATTCTCTCATATCAAATTGAGATAGCCAATCTTCTGACGGTTTTTCGGTAAATCCATACAAATCAACAGCAAAACATATACCATCATATTCACAATATAAAGTTACGTTGGAGGGTATTGAAGGAGAAGAAACCAAGGAATTATCGTTCATATTCAAACGGTATGTTTCGTCGACAATAACTGTTCTATCATTGTCGGATATTTCGTATCTGATCTGCATCAATTCTCCTGCGGACGTTGAATAGGTAACCATCGTTTTATTATCTTCCGTGACAACGGTATCTTTAACGGTAATTGTGGTTTTGTCAAAGTAGTTTTCGTAATCTTTTTGGAAAATTATATCATACTGAGACTGCGTATAGTAATGAATAAACCCAAAAATTTCGGTATCTGTGGACATATAAAACGAATAGCATTCGCCTTCCCAATATACACCGTCAATGGTGCATCCTGTCGGCATCGTGGGCTCATACAGGTTATCAAAATCGCAAATTAAAATACCGATATCATCTTTTTTAAACGACTTTGCTATAGTTAGTATCTGCCAATCTGAAAGTTTTCCTTGTGTCACGCTGTCTTTAAATTCCTTCAAAGTAGCGAAATCTAAACCCGCCAATTCGCTTTGTTCACCACTTTCATATATAGATTCATTATCAAAGACAATGTAATGCTGTCCAGATTGTTCAATTATCGAATAATCATATAAATTCGTATCGTTATTGGCTGGAGTACTATTATTTGTATTACTGCTTTCATCGGTTACGTTGCTTTCATTGGTTGTAGTGTTTTCACCCTCATCTGTTGTAGTGTTTTCGCTATCATAGGATGTTTCGGATCCTTTATCACACGAAACAAGCAAGCATATGCAAACAAAGATGACAACAAACAAAAAACAAATTTTTTTCATAAATACCTCTCCTGTTAGTTTTTTTGAAAATTAATATTTCATTGTAATAGTTTTTAAAGAGTTACGAAAAAATTCAATATAACCTTGCTTATATTGTAATTTTACCATAATTGTTCCGATTTGTCAACAATCTTTCAAATGCGCCCGTTTCAAAGGACGTATAAGCACAAAAAGGCTTCCACATTGCGTGGAAGCCCTTAAAATTATTACGTTTTATTCCGCGGAGGGAACAGAAACGTTTTTAAGATAGATAATGAGGCAAAGCTCGTTATTGTTTTGTTCGGAAACTGCCGCGAAGGTGATATTTACGGTCTGTCCTGCATAAGCCGAAAGGTCAGCTCTGAAGCCGCTTGCCTTATCAGGTGTGGTCTCGTCGCCCTGATAATTGCAGTTTGCCTTGTACTCCGCGAATCCGCCGTGTCCCGTAGCACCCTCTGCAGCTGCAATCATTCCATCGGATGCCTCGCCAAGTGCCTCTCTGTTGTAAAGGGTTGCGTTCTGCCAGGTAAGACCGCCGTCGAGCGAATAAACTATACCGTCAAAGCCGCCGTAGACCATAGTCCAACCCGAAAGCACTATGTGCTGAGCTCCGATATCAACGTTCTTCAGATCCAAAATATCTATGTTACCCTTAAGATTACTCGAGCCGCCTCGGTTATCATAAGCTCCGTTTCCGTCGCCAAAGCCGTTTATGAAATCAATTCTCGAGATGTAGGGAGCTTTTGATGCTACCTTGCCTGATTCTGCCTTGATATATTCAACGTCTGTGTTCTCATCGATACTATCGCCGATGATCGTACCCGTTTCAACGTTATAGGAAGCCGCCAATCTTCTGTTCTGGCTAAGATCAGCTTGAGTTACGTAGTTGCTTTCGCTCTTAAAGGTGCGCTCAAGCTTGCATATTTCTTCGATAGTGTCCGCCATTCCGATATATGCCACGTCTACGTAGCTTTCGGCAGAAGCAGGAGAATTGAACATATCAAGTCTCAGATACTTTGCTGAATATTCTCCGTTGCTGTCGGGCTGGAAGAATTGAAGATTAGCTATTTCAACGTCAACTATAAGAAGATGCCATTCGTCATCGTTTTCTAAGGTGTACGCGTACAAGTAATCACCGTTGCCCTCAGCACCTGTTTTGGACGTGCTTGTAAAGAACTGGAACTCCATTGTTTCGGTGTTAGTGGAGGGAATACGGTATTTTATGAAGATATACTGACCTGTTATTTCATTCGAAGCGTTCTGGTATACGGTTGCAAACGCCTCGGCATGACTTCCGCTTGCGTAGAATCTTACGTAGTCGCCGTCGTCATTTTGGAGAAGCACGTTGCCAAGTCCGGACTCACCGGAGTAGTTGTTGAAAATATCTGTTGCGGGAACGAATACGTTTGCAAGCTCCTCCTCCACGGGCTTTTCCTCCTTTTCAGGCCAGCCCTTGAAGTCCTCATCTGCAACGATCTTGAAGGTTCTGTTATCGACGTTGTCCATATTGAAGGCAAAAGCGTAAGAATAGGTGCCGTTGCCATCGTAATAAGCGTAGTAGCCGTCATAATAGTTGGTATATCCCGCTTTGTCGGGAGAGTTAGCCGAATTAACTACGTATTCCTGCCATTCACCGTCTACAAGCTCGTAGATCTTCGGAACGGTCAGCTTGTTGAAGCCGTAAACGCGTACAGCCTGATTGTTTGCGCCGCCCGAAACGGTAAATTCTGCGCTTGTGCCGTTAGTGGAAAGAATGCGGGGCAAGTAGGTGCTGTTAAGCTTTTCGCCGTTGTTTACTGTAACGGTGAGAGAATCGAGGCAGGTATTCTCACGGATCCTCTGCATATTGGAGTCGTCGGTTGAGTTATACCAGCCCCAAGGAGAGATTATCATTGCGATCGACATCGTGTCGCCTGCCTTAAGAGTGGTCTCTCCGAGGTCAAGCGAGAGGCTATAGAGATATTTGCTTCCTGTAACTACGAAATTGCCGTTATATTCCTCGCCGCCGATGATGAAATTGGAATCATAAATAACGAAACCAAGGTTAACGTTATTCTTTTCCATAGTCGTACCCGACGCATCAAGATCGTAAAGAGCAACGTAAGGATGATCGTCTCCAAGCACGATCTTTTCTGCGGTTGCAGAGCCGTTAGTGTCCTTATGAGCTATCTGATTGTTTTGGTCAAGGTATCCCATCTTGCGATAGTGACCTGCATAGCCTTCAAAGGAGTAGAAGGAGAAGTCCTTACTGAAATCGGAGATCGTGATATCCTCGAGGATCTCATAGTTGATCACGTAATGAGCGCGGAGCTCGTCGGTCTGGGGCAATTCAAGGTGAGTGTAGGTGACCTTGATGCGACCGTCGTCGGAAATATAGTCCATTCCAACCTCAGAATAAACGGGACCCGAGGAGCCGATGGTGTTCTTTATGTTTTCACTTGCGTAATAGTTGCCGTCAGAATCGGTGTACTGAAGGAAGTACTGATATCCGCCGTGAGTGTGCTGGGGCTGATTGCTGTATGCGTCTCCCTCCAGTTCAAACCAATAGGGCATTGAGATCGAACGGAAGTCGGGAAGAGTCCATAGGTCTCTTGCTCCGTACCAGGGCGAGATACAGCTGGTCTCGGTGGTTCCAACAGAAAGGTGATAATAAGGCCAAAAATATTGGATCGAGGAGAGCTGCTTGATCGGGAAGTTACCCCAATTCTGATAGACGTTGAGGACGGTGAATTCAAGCGGCTTATCTGCACCTATTACCATCGGGAACATAGTCTCGCCGTACTGTGCATCACCTGCGTCAAAGAGAGGTTCTTCGTACTCACCGACGAAGTTCTTGGCAACCTCCATAAGAACGGGGAGTACCATATTTTTATCGCTGAGAAGCACTGCGTTTTCAAGACAACCCGAAGAGGTCTTGGTGCGAATATATATGGGTCTGTCTACGTCGCTTGTGAAGGAGGCGCTGACGCTGAAATGATTGTTCCACTGAGTAAAGAAGGGAGGATTGAAGTCCGTTCCGACAATGGTGAACAGATAGTCGCCGCGAATAGCGTCGTATTCTACGTATCCCTCGCTCGTAACTGTGCTTACGGGATGTCTTTCCCACTCAGCTTCCTGCAAAAATGCAGTAAAATCGTGAGAATCGTCGGTATATATACGCTGACCCATAAAGTAGTCGTTATCGGTGCTCTTGTTGGGTTCCTTGATGGTTCCGTTCTGACTCTGGAGAGAAGAGGTTTGCTTAATAACGTAATTTCCGTCAGTAAGAGTTACGGTGAGAGTTCCCGAATTTTTGTGAACGGGAAGTACGTATCCGAAAATGCCGACGTTTTTAATATCAAATCCGACGTATTCGGCGCTTGCCCAATCAACTCCGTCGAGCTTATCATGCAAGCCGTTTGCGTCCTTAACGACGAGCTTTTCAACTGTATCAGCGGCAACCTTGGTAAGAAGACCGACCGAAGCTATGCCCGTAGTGGTTTTCTTTGCGACGAAATGGAGCGCTTGATGAAGTTTATCGGAATAAGTGTGGAAGGTTCTGTCAAGAACGATGCTAGGAGCATCTGTATTAACACTCAATACTTTGACATCCTTGATGCAGACCGTTTCATTTGCAGAGCCGTCAATGTCAAGACGGAAAGCCGTGAAATCCTTTGTATAATCAACTCCACCGTCAAGCATGATGAGATACTCGTGGTATTCGCCGTCATTTGAAATAGAGAAGCTTATATTTTGGGAATCGTTAAAATCGGTGAAGCTTCCCGCAACGAAATATAACTTTGCGGAATTGGCGCTTTCGGATTTTATAGACAGGGATATTGCATTGTATGTATCCGTTGAATACTTAAACGCTTCCGTTCCCGTGTGAATATAGGGGTCGGTTGAATCCGCGATCTTCATTTCAATGTAATATCCGTCTGACTCTTTTCTAAGTTTGGAGCTACTGACGCTGCTGCTGTGACGGTCTCTAAGCAGCTTCATATCCACATCATCGCTTACCGAGAATTCGTATTCACCTATGAAGTCTTGATCGAGGAAATGCACATCATAGTAGTAATAACCGAGTCTGTATACGTTCGCTCTCGCGGGAACAGACGAGTCCGAAGAATAATAGACATTTCCATCTTCCATTTCGATGAAGGCATCCATTGTGTTCTGAACATAGACACCACCGTTTTTGTTGGTAAGTGCGGTCAGAGTCTTGGCGTTGCTTGACAAGGGGAAGGTGAGAGACATATTGAGATTCTCGACCGTGTACTGTGTGCGAAGCGCGTTGTAGTAGGTCTGAACACCGTTCGCGAGCTTATTTGCGTGACTGATCGAGTCGGCATAGTCTCCATCCAGAGTGATCTCGGTTTCGTCTTCTGTAGTTTCTTCAGTCGTATCCTCCGAGCCTTTTGTGGTTGTCTCTGCGGTTGTTTCTCCTGAAGTTTCTCCTGAAGTTTCTCCTGAGGTTGTGCCGCTTTCTGTGGTAGTTTCTTCGTCACCTTTTTTTCTACCGGCGCAGGAGGCGAAAACACCGACAAGCACAGTAGTTGCAAGCATCATCGACAGAATTATGATGATAGATCTTTTCATAATGGTATCCTTTCTTGTTTATATATTATCAGTTTGCGTCAGAATAGCCGTTGAAACTGTAATATTTGATGATAGAGGGGTAGTCCTTATATGAATAATTAAAATCGAGAGATCCCGATATTGAATCGAAAATACCAGTGTAGCAATATTGCCACATTCCGAGCGTCTCTCCGTATTTTTCTGTGTTCCAAACGAATGTTTCGTTGTCCTCGGCGTTCCACTTGTAAGGGTCAGTACTTGGATAACGCGCATACCATATTTCAAAAAGCTCGATCATATTATCGGTTTGGAGTATGTTGAATAAAAATTCGTTGTTAACGTAGAGTCCCGTGTAATATCCTTCCTTTTGTAGTTCAGAGAAGAAGGTAAGACACATCTCGGTGAGGATCGGCGCAGCGATCTCGCTTGGATAATATTCCTTGTTAGGATCATCTTCAAGATCGAGATAGATGGGATATTCAAATTGCTTGCCGTCAAGCCAATTTAAAAGCATTTCGGCATCATTTTTAATCTCAGTTACGTTCGTAGAATAAGTAAAGAAATATACGCCGACATCAAGTCCTGCGGCTTTTGCACCCTCATAGTCCATTTCGAATGTTGGCTCAAGACCGCTGTTGGTGCTGCCGATCTTCAAAATAACGTAGTCACACCCCTCGTTTTTGAGCGCCGTCCAATCTATCGGAGCGTAGCTTCCATCGGGATTGACGGTATGATTCCATTTGGATATGTCAATGCCTTTGGAGACTACGGTATCAGTTCCCGAATAAGCATTGTCTAGGATATCGCTGTAAAATACGTAATTTCCGACGTATGAGTATCCACAGCCTTCACAGTGATACTCGGTGTATCCCATTTCAGATACGGTAGGGGAGATCTTGTTTAGAGAGAAATCGTGTCCGAGAGGCGAGAGGACAAGAGTGTATGTATCCTCGCACTCGCAGGTATAGGTAATATAGCCTTCTTCGGTGCATGTTGGATCCTTTGACGAGGAGGTATATTTGTGTCCGTCCGGAGAAACGTAGTCGGAGACGTAGCTATATTCGCAATTCTCACACGAATAAACGGTGTAACCTGATTCGGTACAGGTAGGAGGAGTAGTTTCGCTTGAGAGCAAATGTCCCAGAGGCACCACGTACTCGGTATTATAAGCAAGCTCACAACGTGTACACTCGTAATGCTTGTGCCCGGGATTTTCACAGTCTGCGATGACCTCGTTGGAGAGGGTAAGATCGTGACCGAGAGCGTCGGTGATATCCGCAACGTAAGAAAATCCGCACGCGCAGGTGTATTCGGTGTATCCTTGATTTTCACAGTCGGGGTTGACTGTATTAACCGTATACGAGTGACCGACGGGATTAGTTATATCAGAAACGTAAGAATACGTGCAATCAGGACACACGTGCAGAGTCTTGCCGCTTTCGATGCAGGTGGGTTCGATCGTGGTGACCTGCATATTTTCGTGCTTGCACTCGGTATCGCAAGAGGAGATCGCGCACAAGAGCAGTGCAACAAGACAAATAGCAAAAAATAAACGTAAGAATTTCATATTATTGGTCATTAATTCAGTTCCTTATAAATAAGATCGGACAGAGCGCAGAAGTCTGCAACCGTCAACTTTTCACCGCGAATATCAGGCTTGTGACCGCACTCGACGATCATTTCGGTCAATCTTTCTTTGCTTATCTCGGGAAATCCCGTCATAAGAGAGTTGGGAAGTGTCTTCCGTCTCTGCTCAAATGCTGCTTTGATCGTTCTGAAGAAAAGCGCCTCGTCGATTGGCTTTATAGGCTTATCCTTCCAAAGATCAATGCGAACAACGCTTGAGGTGACCTTGGGAGGAGGCATAAATCTGTCTGCACTGACGGTAAAGAGCATTTTAGCGTCTCCGTAGTAGTCGATAGCTGCGGTTATAGCACCGCAATTCTTCTTGCCCGCACCTGCCGCAAGCCTCTCGGCTACCTCGGTCTGCACCATTACTGTGATACTATCGAAGGGAAGATTGCTCTCGATAAGCTTCATAAGTATCGGGGTTGTAATATAATAGGGGAGATTTGCGCAGACCGCAACCTTACCCATCTCAAAATAAGGGGCGAGAGTGCTTGCGAGGTCTGTTTTCATAATATCTTCATTTATGACTGTAACGTTTTTATATCCGTCAAGGGTGTATTTGAGCACGGGAATAAGTCCCGAATCTATCTCAAACGCGACGACTCTTGAATATCTCTCGCAAAGCTCGCGAGTCATACAACCGATACCGGGTCCGATCTCAACGACGGTTATATCCTTATCGTCATTGCATGCGTCAGCTATATCCTCAACGGTCATATTGTCGGTAAGGAAGTTCTGACCAAATTCCTTTTTGAAATTCAGACCGAACATGTCCATGACCTGTTTTATAGTTCTTGGATCACAAAGATTTAGCATTGTTTAACCTTCCTTTTTGTAATTGCCGTTATTTTTGCCGTAGTTGCCTTTCTTGTCAAAGTGCTTTTTATCAAAGGATCTGTTCTGCGGCTTGTCATTTCTGAATTCTGCAGGCTTGAAGAACTGGTAGAGCGTGCAGGGAAGCATACCGTTATAAAGCTTCTTCGTCTTATCGGCAGACCTGCCGTACAGTCTTTCAAAATAGTCACAGGATGTGATAACGTAGATATGCCAAGGCTCAAAGGTCTTGAAGTGTCTTCCAATATCTTTGTAGAGCCACTCGATCTCCTTCATATCTCCCATACGTTCTCCGTAGGGGGGATTGCATACGATCGTGCCTCTGCGGTCGGCGGGCTTTTCTATTTTGCGGGCGTCACAATGAAAAAGATTGATATTTTCTTCAACTCCTGCGCGCAGAGCGTTTTCATAAGCTACATCGAGAATATCCTCGTCGATATCGGATGCCCATGCTTCAAATTTGGAGTCCTTTATTTCAAAGGATGCCGCTTCTTCACGGGCAGCCCTCCACATATCTGCACTGATGCGAGGAAAATCCTCGGACGCAAAGCTTCTTTTAAGTCCCGGGGCGATCTTTCGTGCGATCATAGCCGCCTCTATCGCGATCGTTCCCGAGCCGCAGAAGGGATCCCAAAAGAGAATATCCTCACTTGGACGAGAAGTGAGCGCAATAGCTGCCGCCAATGTCTCACGCAGGGGAGCAATACCCGCGTCGGGTCTGTATCCGCGCTTGTGGAGCGCAACTCCCGAGGTGTCTATCATAAGCATTGCTTCATCCTTGAGAATGAAAAACTCGACCTTATATTT
>JAZSGD010000090.1:0-7200 GCA_045532555.1 Eubacteriales bacterium
CTGAAATAAAATTGTTAGAGTTTCCCAATATTCGTGCATACACAAATTAATCATAAAACTGTTATTATCGTACATGAACTTGTAGCCACAAAAATTGCTAACCTCTACGCTTTCACTCCAACTGTGGTTATTAAACGATTCGGTTCTTTCACTTGTAAATTTATCTATACTAATCCACGTTTCATCAATACCAACGTTTTCAGGATTAATAATAAATTTTTCATCTACTTCTATAATTTCTTTTTCTTTATGTCTCCAAGGAATAAAAATCACATATAAAGGAGTGTTCAATGTCCTATGTTTATAAGTAAGCCTGGTTTCCCACAAAAATTTTTTCTTAACGGTATATACTTCGTCGTGAGGGCGTTGATATTTTGCTAACAAAACACCGTTGATTACTCTGTTATTATACAGAAACTGGATGGTTACCACTTTTCTAATCCTTTCTTTATGAAAAGTCGGACAATACAGCCACAATTTTTACATTACTGCTTTATAGAAATCGAGTGAATCGAAGCTTCGTCCGAGGTGGTTGAGGATATAGGCTTCGGTGGCTTTGGAGAGGTCGCGGATGTCAGCGTCGTCCTTTAGGTCAAAGGAAAAGACCTTATTTGCGGGGGCGTATGCGATATATCGCAGAGCCGCAAGCGTTGAAGGTGAGATGCCGCAGAGCACGGTTGCCGAGGGCATATCGTCAAATTCCTTTGAAATATTCGGGCGCTTCTCTCCTCTTTTAGAGAGGCAATCGGTACAGATAAGTCTTCCGCCCATTACGTCGAGGTAGATCTGATCGGCGCTGTCGCTTCCGCAATACACGCACCCCGAAAGCTCGGGGAGATATCCCGAGTTCGCCGCGGTGCGAAATTCAAAGACCGATTTTATTATCGCCTGATCCTTTTCTCCCTTACCTATGAGGAAAAGCGAATTGAGCAACAATCGGAGCAGCTCGTCGCACTCCTCGTCCTCGTCGGTCAGCTCGTTAGCGAGATCACACAGATACGCGGCAAGCGCGACCTTCGAGACGTCGGTGGAGAGATTATAAAAGGAATTGGTGACCGAGCCGCCGCGGAGCCAATACATTGAATTTTTTTCGTAGATCTCGAAATTTCCGTACGTGAAAAGCTGCGATATTGCGGTCAGCTTACTGTTTGGAGAACGTCCGCCCTTGACCATCACGCCGATACGTCCGCGCGAGTGGGTTATGATATTTACAAGCTTGTCCGACGCGCCTACGTCGATCACGCGGGTGATGAGCCCGTCGGTTGCGAAGGTCATATACATACTCCTCTCACGTTAGTTTTGTGATTTCTGATCAGTCCTCGGTGAAGCCGAAGTCGGTGATTCCTCTCTGACTATCGCGCCAATTTTCCTTGACCTTTACCCAGAGGTTGAGGTAGACCTTTGCGCCGAATATGGCTTCAAGGTCAGCGCGCGCGTACGATCCGACACGCTTGAGCTCTTCTCCGTTCTTGCCGACGATGATTCCCTTATGCGATGCCTTTTCGCAGAAGATCTCTGCGCGGATACTGACGAGGCTTCCCTCGTCCTTGAACTCCTCGATCGCGACGGCGATGCCGTGGGGGATCTCTTTATTAAGCGTTCTCAAGAGCTTTTCGCGGATGACCTCGGCGGCTACCTGACGCTCAGACTGGTCTGTGACCATATCCTCGGGGAAAAAGAAGTCGGACTCACCAAGGAATGCTTTACACTCGTCGAGCACCTCGTCTACTCCCTTTCCGTTCTTCGCGCAGATCGGCACGACCGCGTCAAACGAATGAAGCTCGCTATATGCGGCGATTGTTTCGGCTATCTGCTCGCGGCGGTAGAGGTCGATCTTATTGAGAACGAGGACGCTCGGGGTCTTAGTCCTTTTCAGATACTCTATCACGTTTTTCTCGGTCTCGCTTATCGGCTTGCCCGTATCTACGACGAGAATGACTGCGTCGGCATCCTGCATTGAGGAATTTGCCGTTTTTACCATATACGAGCCGAGGCTGTTGCGCGGCTTGAAAATGCCGGGGGTGTCAAGGAACACGTACTGATCGTCGCCGACGGTATGTATTCCGATAATTCTGTTTCTCGTGGTCTGCGGCTTGGAGGAAACTATTGCTACCTTCTCGCCGAGTATGCTGTTGAGAAGCGTGGATTTGCCTACGTTAGGTCTTCCTACTATTGCTATAAATCCTGTTTTTTTCATTATCTTTTTCCTTGCTTTTTATTTGACCTCAAGGCCCATTATTCTCATTATTTCGGTCTGCTTGGATCTCATTTCGACGTCGTCCTCGTCACTTGTTTCGTGGTCATAGCCGAGCAGGTGGAGCATTGAATGGACGCAAAGGAACGCGACCTCGCGCTCGAAGGAATGTCCGTATTCATCTGCCTGCTCTTTTGCTTTTTCAAGGGAAATGACGATGTCGCCGAGGTTGCTCATTATCTCGTCGACGGGGGGCTCGTCGGTCTCGCCCTCAAAGTCGAAAAGGGGGAACGAGAGCACGTCTGTGGGCTTGTCTACCTCGCGGAATTTCTTGTTGAGCTCGTGTATTCCCTCGTTATCCGTGAAGGTCACCGAGACCTCGCAATGATTCTGAAAATCCTCGAAATCAAGCGTGGTTTCGACTGCCTCTCTGATGAGCATTTTCATTTTATAGGTCAGCGGGAGCTTATCCTGTGCGTTTTCAAAATAAATTTTGAGTCCCATTTTTCTGTTCATATCGGTCAATCTCTTGAGGGGCGGTAGCTATGCTTACCGTCCGTTTCCTTTCTGTCGTTATGCTTTTTATCGTCACTGCGCGAGTACTTCTCTCTGCGCTCTTTATCGTATTTTTCGTATGCGAGTATTATCTTCTGCACGAGCTTATGTCTTACCACGTCGCGCTCGGTAAAGCTATGGATCGCGATATCCTCGATGTCGGTGAGGATCTTGACCGCCTCGGCAAGACCGCTTTTCTGTCCGTACGGCAGGTCAGTCTGCGTAAGGTCTCCCGTTACGACTGCCTTTGAATTAAAGCCGAGTCGGGTCAAAAACATCTTCATTTGCTCGGGGGTACAGTTTTGTGCTTCGTCGAGGATTATGAAGGAATCGTCGAGCGTTCGTCCTCTCATATACGCCAGAGGCGCGACCTCGATAACTCCCTTTTCGACCTGACGCTGATAGTTTTCTGCGCCCATCATTTCGTAGAGCGAGTCGTAGAGTGGGCGGAGGTAGGGGTCGATCTTGCTTTGCAGATCGCCCGGCAAAAATCCGAGCTTTTCGCCTGCTTCGATAGCGGGTCGGGTGAGAATTATCCTCGACACCTGCTTTTCTCTGAGCGCCTTGACTGCCATTGCGACCGCGAGGAAGGTCTTTCCCGTTCCTGCAGGTCCAATTCCGAGCACGATAGTGTTCTTTTTTATTGCGTTGACGTACTGCTTTTGTCCGACGGTCTTTGCCTTGATCGGCTTGCCCTTCATCGTAACGCAGATCGTATCGTCGCCAAGCTCCTCAAGCTCGCCCGAGTTGCCCGAGCTCACCGTATCGCAGACGTATATCACGCTTTGATCGTTAATATTTTCGTTATATTTTGCCATTTTGACAAGGTACGCCACGGCGCTTGCCGCCTGACCGACCGCCGTGTCCTGATCGCCCGAGACGACTATGACGTCTTCTCCGCTGTCGGCTATGCGGTTATGGACGGCAACGCCGAATTTCTTTTCGATTATTTTTACGTTAGAATCGCAGCTTCCGAAGACCGTTGCCAGAACGTCGGGGCTTTCTATTTTAATTACCTTACTGCTCACTTTTTGCCCTTTCAAATGTTATTCAACCTCAAACTCCACTGTTTTTGCGATATCCTCGATGGCTATCACGGTACAGTAGAGCGCGAATGAGTTTCCCTTGATTTGCGGAACGATTATCTTTCGGAGAATTGTCGTATCCTCTGCCGCTGTCGCAAGCTTTTGTGCAAGCTCAAAATACGCGAGCTCCTCGGCTTCCTTTGGTGTACGGCTTAGCGTGACCGATTCATATTCCAAATGCTTTACGGTTCGCATCTCAAACGGAGTTTCGGTTCCGTCAGGCAGACAAAGACTCTCCACTATACTTATTGTATCATATAATGCGCCCTCTTTTCCACTATTTTTTGAAATATTAATCGAATAGTCAAAAAAATTTAAATATTTATCGTAATATTCTGCCCCTGTGTAGACGGTTGCCTCGTATTCGTAGGGGATTTCGATATAATATTCGGTGACGGTTTTTGCCATTATACTGCCTTCGGCGCGGGTGTAGCGAAACCCCAGCGTTTTGCTGTCGTACAGACCGCTTACGAGCAGGTCGCCTTGATCTACGTGCTGTCCTGACACGACGACCACGTTGCCGTTATACACCCTTACCTCTTGTATGATCCCCGATTTCGAGGCGACGAGATTGGCGGGCTTGGTCGATGCCTGCTCGTCAGTCTCTCCTTGGTACTCTCTTACCTGCACCTCGGCGACTGTGCCGATAAGATTTACCGATATCCACGATACTGTTTCGGAGTCAAGCAAAAATTCGTTCTCTATCCTGTCGGTATTAAGCGACGGGATATACGAGCCGACTCCGAGCCCGTAATTTTTTAAGGCTTCACAGATCTCGGAGGTGGTTATGTTTTCGTTGCCCGTGACCTCTATATCCCAGACGAAGCGGTGAGAAAAAAAGACAAGCGCGGCGGCAACAAGCACTCCTATCGGTATTCCGTATCTGTGCTTATAGCGTGACAAGAGCGCGGGAATGCCACCTTTTTTGACGGTTTCGAATTCTATTCCCCTCGCTTTTGCTTCTTTTTCGAGCTTCTTTTTTGCTGATAGGCGCATAGTGAGAAATACGCCGTCGGTCTCGGCTCTGAAGTTTGAATACGGTATGGAATAGTACATACAGATATTGAGAAGCGGGGTGATGTTATTGTAATTTGCTTTTATCGTGACATAGCCGCAAATAAAGTAGGATATATTCATCTGTTTTTCTCCTCGCTATGTGGCAGGTCGAAGCGGACTGCCAATATGTTGCCCTCAACCGTTACAGTACCGCTATGGTAAGTTGAGCAGATAAGTCGCTCGCCCTCGATCACCACGGCAAAGCCGCGCGCCGACATTATCATTTCATCGGGGGAATATTTTAAAATTCTGCGGCAGCCCTGCATAAAGAGCGTGTTTCTGCCTCTCAATTCTATGCGGAAGTCACTACCCAGCACGTCGCTTGGAAGCTCTGCCTTGACTGCGAGAAATTCGAGAACCCCCCTTTTCTCCTTATGAACTTTATTTGGCTCTGCACTCATATTACGACCTCGGATAAAATATATTTTACTGAAATTCATTCGCTTTCGGGAGGATAAATATGGCGCGTGCTGAGGCAAAAAAACGTAGATTCCCAATCTTTGCTGTGATCGCCTCGGCGGCTTTCCTTCTTTTCCTGATCCGTTCGAGCGTTGCAATCAATTATATGAAAAAGGGGCTTCAACTATGCGCAGGGGCGGTGATTCCATCGCTTTTCCCTTTTATGATAATTTCCGAGTTGTTGATTCACAGCGGTGTCGGGCAGCGCGTGGGCAGGCTGCTTGCCAAGCCGACGAGGCTTTTATTCGGCATCAGCGAAGCGGGAGCTTGCGCCTTCGTGCTTGGAGCGATCTGCGGATTTCCCATAGGGGCGAAGACGTTATGTTCTCTTTATGATCGCGGAGAGATATCCGACCGCGAGTTTTCGCGTGCGCTGACCTTTTGTAACAATCCCGGGTCGGCGTTCGTGATAAGCGCGGTGGGAGTGTCGCTTCTTGGCAGCGTGGAGCTTGGAGTCACGCTATACGGGTGCGTTTTGCTGTCGGCGGTCATTGTTGGCGTTTTTGAGAGGATCATTTTCGGGAAGATTGAGGACGGGCGGTCAAAATCGGGGTGTGGGGCTGTAATTTTTGAAAGAAAAGGCGCGATCGAGGTCTTTACGTCGGCGATACAGAGCTCGGCTATCTCGATGATGACGGTATGCGCTTACGTGGTGTTTTTTTCGTCGTTCGTCGGGTGCATTGGGTCGCTGCTTGCTAAGATAGACGTTCCGCGAGTGGTGACTGCGGCGATATTTGGATTTTTTGAGATATCAAGCGGAATGGGGGCGGCGGTTGAGGTCAGCTCGCCGTTGGCGGCGGTCTTGCTTTGCGCGGCGGGCGCGGGGTGGTCGGGGTTATCGGTGCATTTTCAGATAATTACGATCTGCTCGGGGCGAGGGGTGTCGTTTAAGCCGTTTTTTATTGCCAAGGCGGCACAGGGGGTGATATGTGCGGTGCTGATGTGGGTTGCATTGAGAATATTTCCCTTTTGGGAGGAGGCTTTGGCGAGGTTTCCCGCGGTTGAGGGAGTGGGGCGAGGATACTCGAACGCGGCGTTCGTTTGCTGTGTGTTTTTCTTGGCGGCGGTGTTGCCGATCGTGCTGGGGAGGAAGAAATGAGAAAGCGCAACGCCGACGGCGTTGCGCGCTTTTTTATTTGGAATTTTGCTATTATACGATTGCTATAACAACGAAAACGATCGCGGCGGTTGATACTAGAGCAATCAATGAATAAAAAACGAAAAAGCCGATGGAAATTCCCTTCAGGACGCGATCCGGGGCGATTTTAATTGCCAAGATGGAACCGGCAAATCCTATCATAGAAACGATGAACTCACCCAATATGAAGCCTAACCATACTGTCAGCGAGCCAATAATTGTTGCCAGAACAGATGCTCCCGGTAATTGATCGTTGGAGGGATCGACATTTTGCAAATTGTCAAATGAGGTTTGAGTCGAAAAAAAGATTGCGACTGAAATTATCAGAAAAATAGTTAAGATACATATTACAGCTATTGATCCTGCTTTATTGCTCATAAGTTCATCTCCTTTCTGTAACTATGATAGCATAAATTGGGGGGATTGTCAAGGAAAACAAAAAATTCACCGCTATTGCGATGGATTTTGGAGCTGGTAATCAGAATCGAACTGATGACCCGATAATTGCGAAGCAATTTCGCACAGTGAGCGCAGCGAACGTAGGTCGTCATTACCATGACGTGCTCTACCGACTGAGCCGTGGCGAAGTAGAAACAAAAAATCCACCGCTTTTGCGATGGATTTTGGAGCTGGTAATCAGAATCGAACTGATGACCCGATAATTGCGAAGCAATTTCGCACAGTGAGCGCAGCGAACGTAGGTCGTCATTACC
>JAZSGD010000315.1:0-1849 GCA_045532555.1 Eubacteriales bacterium
GAATATAAATACGCAAGATATAATATTATTTTGCTTGCAAAATCGCTTCACAACGGCATTTTGAAAATAACCTCGCCGACCGACACGGAGCTTCCGATCCCCTTCTTCAGCCTTACCTTTGTTCAGCAGGTGTATGAATACATAAAGTTCAGTGGCGACAGGAGTATTCTTGACGAGATCATGCCCGTGCTTGACGAAATTATGGTAACCTATGCAGAAAGGATAGACGAAAACGGTCTTATCCCCGCATTCCCTGCTCCCGCTTGGAATTTTTACGAGTGGACCGACGGAAACGACGGTTCTTTGCGCGACAACACCTTAAGATACGATCTTTGTCTTAACGCGATGTTTATTTATGTGCTTTCGATGTACCGCGAGATCGGCGGCAAAATTCTTGCGGACGCACATCTGATGCGAAATAAGCTGAATGAGGTCTTGTTCGACAATGAGCGCGGGCTTTATAAAAATAGCTCAATCGACGGTCGCTTTTCAGTGATTGGTAATTCCCTTGCTGTTCTATCGGGCGCGGCAGAACGCGAGATCGCTGAAAGGATCGTTAAAGAAAGAGAGAGCTTGACCGACGTTTCGCTTTCGATGAATTGCTACTTTTACGATGCTTTGCTCTCGGTTGACAAGTCCTACAAGGACTATATTATGAAGGATATCGAAGAAAAGTATTCCTACATGCTTTCCTGCGGTGCGACTACCTTCTGGGAGACCATCGAGGGCGCGAAGGCATTCAGTAATGCGGGAAGCCTCTGCCACGGCTGGAGCGCTTTGCCGATATACTATTTTGACGTGTTGAATATTAAGTAAAAGTCTTAACAAAACAAGAAAATATCCCCGACGGATTATCAAAATCTGTCGGGGATATTTTATGCTATAATGTCAAAAAAGCACGGAACAAGGGCGTGAGGCTTATAGGAATTTATAGTGCTTTCGATATGTTTCTTGATTTCTGATAATGACTTTCCTTCGAGTTCCTTATCATAAATCATTGTTTCAGCCCACATATAATCGGGGTTTTTGATGTCCCGATATCCACCACCGCCTAATGAATTGGCATGATTTGCTATCAAAATGTATTCAAACCAAAGAATCTCCTTCACTGCGCCGCCACAACTGAAAAGTAATTCTAAAAAATCGTTCCAATCTCTGAAAATTAAATCGTCACAAGCTTGATTTTGTTCAATATATTGCTTTATCTGCTTATTCATACACGTATTATCCTTTACAAACTAGTTTTTCAATATATACCCCTTGCCGCGCACGGTATAAATAAGCTTAAGACCAAGCTTATTATCGATCTTGCGACGAAGGTGGCAGATGTAAACGTCACCCATATTGCCTTCCTCTGCGCCGAGCAAAGCGTAGATCTTTTCCCTTTCAACGATCTCTCCTCTGCTTTCACAGAGAGCCGCGAGAACCTCGCACTCGTTGTCGCTCAGCGGAATTCTCATATCTCCCCACAAAGCGACCTTGGAGGCTTGATCGACCGTCAGAAAATGACGTTTTTTTGCGGGAGAGCTTCGTTTTGATTCTACTGCGGCTTGCTCTCCGAAAAACTCGAGAAAATCCGAAATATAAAAGGGTCTGCAAAGCACCGACGAGCACTTTTTGCACTTTTCGGCAATTTCTGATGGATCTTCCCGTGTGTAACCGATAACAGTCGCCTTTTCGGGTGTTGCGTTCAAATCATCCAGAGAGCATTCGTCAAGGTCGGCAACGATAAAGAGCTTTTCTTCATCTGCGATCGCTTTTGCCTCATTGACAGCCTCAATTCCCCTCTCCGAGAGCTCGATTGAGAGCATACGGGAGAATTTTGCATCGTTTGAGATGATTTTTACGT
>JAZSGD010000075.1:0-2806 GCA_045532555.1 Eubacteriales bacterium
AGCTTTTCTCCGCAGATACATAAAGAGCTCGCCGACTATTCCTACGAGCTTTTCGAGATGCAGGAGAGCGAGGTCAAAGGCTTCCTCGAGAGCGACAGATACGACTGCATAAACGTAACCATACCATATAAAAAGGCAGTAATACCCCACCTCGACGAGATCTCCGCCGAAGCCCGGCGGATCGGCGCGGTAAATACCGTCGTCAAGACAAAGGACGGCAAAAAGTACGGCTATAATACCGATTACTACGGCTTTATGCACACTGTAAATCAAAGCGGCATAGAAATAAAGGATAAAAACGTCCTGATTCTCGGCACGGGCGGCGCGTCTTTGACCGCCAAGACCGTAAGCGAGGACCTCGGCGCAAAAAAGATCACCTTCGTTTCGCGCTCGGGTGAGATCAATTACGAAAACGTCTACGAAAAATGTCCCGACACCGACGTTATTATCAACTGTACCCCCGTTGGAATGTATCCGAGAACAAACGGTGAATCTCCCGTCGTACTTGACAAATTCAAGAGCTGCAAAGGTGTTCTCGATATGATCTTCAACCCCGCGAAGACCCAGCTTTTGCTCGATGCCGAGCGACTTGGTATCCCCTTTTCCAACGGACTTCCAATGCTCGTCGCCCAAGCAAAGAAGGCATGCGAATTCTTCATCAATGAGAAGATAGCGGACCATGAAATAGACCGTATAAACACCCTGATCGCCAATCAAACGGGCAATATTATCCTCGTAGGAATGCCGGGCAGCGGAAAAACCACCGTCGGAAAGCTGCTTGCCGAAATGACAGGACGCAAGGTAATCGACACCGACGAAATGATAACCTCCTCGCAAGGAAGAACACCCTCCGCATTAATCACCGCCGACGGAGAGGAAAAATTCCGTCAAATCGAGCACGAGGAGGTCAAAAACGCAGGCAAAATGAGCGGAATGATAATCTCAACGGGCGGCGGAGTCGTCACAAGACACGAAAACTTCGACCAGTTGCGCCAAAACGGCAAGATATTCTTCATTCACCGCAGCCTCAATAAACTCCCGACCGATGACCGCCCACTCTCGCAAAAAACCAAGCTCGAGGAAATGTACCGCACACGACTTCCCCTCTACCGCGAGATATGCGACTTCGAGGTGTCAAACGACGCAACACCCAAGGAATGCGCCACCGAAATATTAAAAAAATACGAAAAGGCATAAAAATGAAAATATTGATAATCAACGGACCTAATCTCAACCTGCTTGGACTCCGCGAGCCCGAAATATACGGAAGCAAAAACTACGCCTCACTCTGTGCCCTCATAGACGAGACCTGCAAGGAGCTTGGAGTCGACCACGAGATATTTCAATCTAACCACGAGGGTGTAATAGTCGATAAGATACAGGATGCCTACGGAAAATTCGACGGAATAGTAATAAATCCCGCCGCTTATACGCATACGTCGATCGCGATCCTCGACGCACTTAAAGCGGTTTCGATCCCAACCGTCGAGGTCCACATATCCGACATAAATTCTCGCGACGAATTCAGAAAACACTCGTATATCTCCCTCGCGGCAATAAAAACCGTTATGGGACTTGGCATTGAAGGATATACGATCGCGATCAAGCACATTTATGATCTTCTAAAATAAAAAATGAGCCCATACGCAAGATGAAGATCGTGCTATAAACACCGAAAATACTACTTGACATATTGTGCAAAAAAAGGTATAATGTTGCTATAGGGATTGTACATCTTTATTATTAAAAAATAAGAGAGGACCTAACTATGAAAAAAAGATGCTTAGCTCTTATCGCTCTTCTTCTCGTTTCGGTTATGACCGTGGGCATGTTGGCCGCGTGCAGAACCCCTTCGAAAGGCGATGAGACCACCACACAAGGCTCGGAAAACACAACCGAGGGAACCACTACGGGTGGCACCGAAGAAACCACCAAGGGTGGCGAGGAAACAACCACCAAGGGTGGTGAGGAAACAACCACCAAAGGCGGCGAAGAGACCACGGATTCCGGCGAGCTCAAACTCGAAGGACCCTACGCAGACCTCATCGAAAACGCTGATGCTCTTAAGAACGGCGTAACGTCATATTTCACCGATCCCTCCCGCGAACACTACCGCGTAGAGAACGGCAATATGAATCTTACTTACCCTCTGACGAGCACCGAAAACCAGCTCGTTACCATCACCAACAAGAAGGGTAACGTCTACGTTGCCGACACCATGGACGTATACGTAGCTATGGAAAACGGCAAGACCTACTACTCCTCGGGCTCGTTCTACGACGCAGAGGCAAACATCTTCCGTTACGGCTATTACTACTATGATATTCGTCTTTACGGACAGGACTTCTCCAGCAACACGACCATATCCGAGGTCAAGGAGCTTAGCTTGAAGCTGTTCAAGAAAGCGAACGACATGACGAAACCCAACCCCTCGGGCGGCGTTCTCAAATCCACGATCGAAAGCAACCGCGACCCCTATGTCTTCACGGAAATAGACGCGTTCAAGGTTTCTGCGTCCGATGCAAACGCGATTCAGATCACTATGAAGGTCACCTCGACCACCAACGTCGACGTATACTTCTCCGCCGGCGGTATCAACAGCTACACCAACGATCAGCACGTAACCTTCTACACCAAGAACGACGGTGAGTTCCACACCTACACGATTCGCTTGGATCAGGGCACCGTTAAGAATTTCGACGGAAACATCAACGGCTTCCGCTTCGACTTTAACGGCGAGGTAGGCGAAACGATCGAGGTCTCGAGCGTCAAGCTCGTCAAGGTAGACGACGACGGTGCTCCCAAG
>JAZSGD010000204.1:0-1709 GCA_045532555.1 Eubacteriales bacterium
GTTAAAAAATGTTTTGTAAGAAAGGAGAAAGCAGAATGAGCAAGGCAATAAAGATCTGGCTTGTCATAGCCGCTTCTCTCGTACTGATAGGCGCTCTCGTTTTTGGATGTGTGATGGCAATGCTGAAATGGGATTTTACAAAATTATCTACAAATAAATACGTAACGAACGAATACGAAATCAACGAAAGCTTCTCTGCTATCTCGATCGACGTCGATACTACCGACGTTAAATTCGTTCCTTCCGAAGATTCAAAATGCTCGGTCAGCTGCTACGAGCAAACCAATATGAAGCACTCGGTCACGGTAAAGGACGGTACGCTCACAATAAAGGTAATCGACACGAGAAAATGGTACGAGCATATAGGCATCGGTTTTAACTCGCCAAGTATAACCGTTTACATTCCGAAAGGCGAATACGGTCAGCTTTTGCTGAAATCGGATACGGGTGACGTTGAAATACCCAAGGAGTTTAAATTTGAAAAGATCGACATCTCCACGGATACGGGTGACGTGAAAAACTACGCTTCTGCCTCGGGATCAATCAAGATCAAGACAGACACGGGCGACGTTTGCGTTGAAAATATATCTGCAGCGGAGTTTGACGTTTCTGTTTCAACGGGCGACATCGTTGCTTCTCACGTAAAATGCGACGGCGAGATCAAAATTGCGGTAAGCACGGGAAAAACGACCCTTACCGACGTAGTTTGCGAAAATCTCTCGTCAAGAGGCAGCACGGGCAAAATGATTCTGAAAGACGTGATCGTAGGCGAAGTGCTCTCCGTTGAGAGAAGCACGGGTGACGTAAGGCTCGACCGTTGCGACGCCGCCCAGCTCTTTATTATGACCGATACAGGCGACGTTAAAGGCTCTCTGCTCTCGGAAAAAGTGTTCGTATACAATACTGACACGGGCGACGTGGATCTTCCCCACACAACTACGGGCGGTATATGCGAGATATATACCGACACGGGTGATATAAAAATTACTATTAATTAACTCTTATAAAATCAAATAATTCAAACGGCAGAAGCACAAGTTTCTGCCGTTTCTATGTTATTGGGCTATTGTTTGGCGCAAAAGAAGCGTATCTTGACAACCTTTCTTGCCCGTGATAAAATAATCTTATAATATTTTTGCGGAAAATGGCAGATTTTTCAAAAAAAACATACTTATAGTATGTCGGATACTATATCTACGATCTCATCACAACACAGAAAGGATGCTTCGTATGCAGAAAAACACCCCCGAACGCGATCCCGTCACGCTCCCCGACGAGCAGATAATTGCTCTTTATTGGGCACGCGACGAGAAAGCAATAGACGAAACGGACAAAAAATATAACCGTTATCTCTATACCGTAGCTTATAACATTCTCCACAACGACCCCGACTGCGAGGAATGCCTCAACGACACATATCTGGGCACGTGGAACGCCATTCCGCCCGCAAGACCCTCGATATTTCAGATATTTATATCGAAAATAATGCGAAACACAGCGATCGTGCGCTATAAAAAGAACCGCGCCGACAAGCGAGTACCCTCGGAGCTGACCGTTTCGATGGAGGAGCTTGACAAATACGTCGTTTACAACGAATATATGTCACCCGTCGAGCAGGACTACGAAACACGCCGACTCGCCCGACTTTTGAGCGACTATCTTCGCACTCTATCGGACAAGCAAAGATTTATCTTTATCTGCCGATACTA
>JAZSGD010000256.1:0-1848 GCA_045532555.1 Eubacteriales bacterium
CACCTCATTTCAAACTTTGATTTACATTTTACACCTTAATGAATATCCTTAATAACCTTCAAGGCGATTCCTTGAATGATAAGCTCTGACGGATAGATATCAATTCTATCCTCTGAGTACGTTTTGTTCTCTGCGTGTAATCTTGGCTTATTTCCTTCCCAAAACAGGCGTTTCAAGGTGTTGCCTTTATCGGTCAAGGCTACGATAACGTCGCCGCTGTTGGCGGTTTCTGCTTTCTTTACGAGCACGAGATCACCCTCATCAATACCGATATCCACCATTGAATCTCCGTAGGCTTCAAGCAAGAAGCACTCGCCGTCAATCCAATCCTCCGGGATTGCGAGATATCCTCGAATATGCTCCTCTTGCTCGTCGGGAGATCCACAAACGACACTACCAAGAATCGGTACGCGATGGAACTCACAGCGCATCTTGCGCTGCAGTGGAATCTCCAATGTTTTCTTTCCGTTGTAAGAAACAATTCCGCGCTTTTTCAGCTCGAGCATGTAACGGTACGCCGTTGTTTTCGCCATACTCATATAGTCCATGATATCCGCAAGACCGGGAGCATCGCCGTTATTCTCTCTCGCATACTGCTTGATGAACTCCGTGATTTCTTGCAGTTTTTTCTCGTCCATAACTCTCATAAAAAGCACCTCTTTTTCTATTTCGGAACTTGCTGTTCCATTATAACATTTTTATGATAGTTTGTCAATACCTTTTCGGAACTTTTGTTCCGTTTTCGGAAAATCTTTTTTCTTTGTTTATTGCTCCCAATCTCTTTGGGAGCGGAAGGCGAACTCACGATACATGGAACGAGGCAGTCTTGAAAACCGCAGAGGCTCGCCGCTTGGGTTCGGTGGGTTCGAATAAAAATAGCCGATGAGGTTTCTTATGATCCCCCATCGGCATTGTTGTATATTAAACTGTTCTTTAGAACTCAATGGTTTCGGGTGCCGCCGTGAACGAACTGAAGGTTGCGGTCGCATTCCTGAAGTAGAACACCTGCGTGTTACCGTCGTTCTCATCGTACATACGGCGAAGGTCGGGATATGCATCGAGCATCGACTTTCTTGCCTCTACTCTATCATCCTCTACAAGCTCGCCTGCGACACGGAGCCACGCGCCGTCCTTGAAGGCACAGATTTCTGCCTTGGGATTGGCAAGAAGCTGCTTTGAGGTAGGCTTGACCTTGCCGGTCTGAATGTAGAGCTTATCCTCGAAAATATGTGCCGTGCCGAAGGGACGGACACGGGGCTGATCGCCCTCTACGGTTGCGAGGTAGTAAACACCTGCGTTTTCAAAAAATCACATATACGCTTCATAACTTTTCTCCTTTTATCTTTTCTTATATTTCAAAACAAGATTGTCATTTTCCTTATCGGCGCTGACAAGCTCAAAGTTCGCAATATCCGAAACCATAAACAGCGGCTTGCTGTCCTTTCCTGCCACCGTAGGAGCAACGACAAGGCTTAATTCATCGACCGCCCCTGCTCTTTCGAATGCTCCGTTGATGATGCTCCCGCCCTCTAAAAGCAGAGTTTTGCAACCGATGATATTCTTCAGCTTGAACAAAGCAAGTTCCACATCAATGGATTTCTCACCTGCAAAGATATACGGAATCCCCATTTCTTCTAGATAGCCAAGATAACGTTCATCCACATCTTCGGACAGTACCTCGATGATCTGCGCACCGTCATATCCGGGATCACCGTCGGGATCGATGATTTTATTCGACTTCCATCCGAGCTTGCCGTGTGTATCGAAAGCCACGGCATAAAATCCGCTTAGATCGTCCACGATAAAATCCATCTTTTTATCCATATCGTGATGCACGGGCTTATACTG
>JAZSGD010000186.1:0-13133 GCA_045532555.1 Eubacteriales bacterium
TCAAGTCCTACGCTGACAAGGAAGCCGAGGCGCGCCTTGATCTCCTTGAGGATCTCGCGAGCGATCGCATACTCGGTGTCGGTCAGCTCGAGCGAGTTGACGAAATCGAGTGCTTTTTGAATGGACAGTGAGCAAAGCTCGTGGATATTCAAGCCGCCGACGGTTACCGCGAGCGACATTGGGTTGAGGCGCTGTCCGTTGCAGTGCTCGCAGGGGGCTTCCTCTACGAACTGCTCGTAGTAGTCGGCGTTCATACCGTATTCCATTCTTTGCTCGATCATACGGATGAGACCCTCGAATTTTGCATTTTTGCGGTGGGATTCGCCTCCGAAATAGCGAACCACGTCGTAGGTATCGTCGCCCGTGCCGTAAAGCAGTGCGCGATACGCCGTGTCGGTAAAGCTTTCGATCGACATGTCAAGTGAAAAGCCGTGTTTTTCGCCTACGGCGGCGAAAAGAGGTCCGTTCCAGCTCTCCTCCTCGAGAGTTTTGAAGCCGTTTACGTTTATTGCACCCTGTGAAAGCGAGAGCTTTTTATTGGGGATAAGTCGAGAGATTGCTATGCGTCTTGTGTCGCCAAGTCCCGAGCAATGCGGACACGCGCCCTGCGGATTGTTGAACGAGAACATTCGCGGCTCAAATTCGCCGACGGAAATGCCGTGCTCCTCGCAGGCATAGGACTGCGAAAAGGTCAGCACCTCTCCGTCGGTCTCCTCGCCGTCACGCGGCACGGGAACGATGATAAGATGCCCGTCGGCAAGGCTCAGCGCGTTTTCGACCGAGTCGGCAAGGCGGGGTCTAATGCCCTCGCGCATTACGAGACGGTCAACGACTATCTCTATGGAGTGCTTTTTGTTTTTATCGAGCTTTATTTCTTCGGAGAGGTCGTAGAGGTTGCCGTCTACGCGGACGCGTACGTAGCCACTCTTTTTGGCGCTCTCAAAGACCTTTTCGTGCATTCCCTTTTGCACTCTGACTACGGGGGCGACCACGAGGAATCGCGTGCCCTCGGGCAGCTTTAATATTCTTTCGATTATCTGGTCGACGGTCTGCTGTCTTATCTCCTTGCCGCAGATCGGGCAATGCGGGATGCCGATGCGCGCGTAAAGAAGGCGCAGATAGTCGTATATTTCGGTGACCGTGCCCACGGTCGAGCGCGGGTTTTTCGAGGTGGTCTTCTGGTCTATTGATATGGCGGGTGAAAGTCCGTCTATCGAGTCGACGTCAGGCTTGTCCATCTGACCGAGAAACATTCTCGCGTAGCTTGAAAGCGACTCGACAAAGCGGCGGTGTCCCTCGGCGTATATGGTGTCGAACGCGAGCGACGATTTTCCGCTTCCCGAAAGTCCTGAAAGGACGACGAGCTTATCGCGTGGGATGGTGACGTCTATATTTTTGAGATTGTGGACGCGTGCGCCCTTGATTACTAAGTTTTTTTCCATATTTTGTTTTTTCTTTTGGGGGACTTTTTGAAAAAAGTCCCCCAAACCCTTCAAAAACTTCAAATAGTTCTTCTAATACCTTCAATGTACATCTTATGGCTACAAATTATCGCCGAATTTCGCTTTGCAAAAAACACAGCATTATAACTGCAAAACCTGACTATCATTATCAGAGTTTGTTGAGAGCGCGAGAACTTTCGAAGTTTGCATTGCAAACTCGCAGAGCAAACCGCCAGCGGTTTGCATAGGTTTTCAAAAAAGGTTCTCGCACGCTTCTCCTACTTTCCCTCGCGGAGCTTTTGGATCTCGTCGCGGAGGTAGGCGGCTTTTTCAAATTCGAGGGTACGGGCAGCATCCTTCATCTCGCGGGTCAGCTTTTCGATGAGCTTTTCGCGCTCGGAGGATGTGAGCTTCTTCGGCTTCTTTGTCTTGCCCGTCTTGCTCTGCTCGTCGTCGCGTGCGCCGACGTCGATAATGTCGCGAACTCCCTTGATTACGGTCTTGGGAACTATGCCGTTGGCTTTATTGTATTCGTCTTGAATTTTACGACGGCGGTTGGTCTCAGAGATCGCGCGTTCCATCGAGCGAGTGACGGTATCGGCATACATTATGACCTTACCGTTCGCGTTTCGCGCGGCTCTGCCGATGGTCTGTATCAGCGACCTCTCTGCGCGTAAAAATCCTTCCTTATCGGCATCGAGGATCGCAACGAGCGAGACCTCGGGGATATCAAGTCCCTCGCGGAGCAGGTTGATGCCGACGAGGACGTCGAAAACGCCAAGTCGCAGGTCGCGGATGATCTCCATTCTTTCGATCGTGTCGATATTGAAGTGGATATAACGCACCTTTATTCCGTTGCCCTCGAGGTAATCGGTCAGGTCCTCTGCCATTTTCTTGGTGAGGGTGGTGACGAGCACGCGCTCGCCCTTCTCGGCTCTTATGCGTATCTCGCCCATCAGGTCGTCGACCTGACCTTCTATCTTGCGCACCTCGACCTCGGGATCAAGCAGACCCGTGGGGCGAATTATCTGCTCGACGGTCTGCTCGCTGTATTCCGCCTCGTAGTCGCCAGGGGTGGCACTGACGAAGACGGTCTGATTGAGCTTGTTTTCAAATTCATCAAAGAACAATGGTCTGTTATCGTATGCGGACGGCAGGCGGAAGCCATAGTCCACAAGGTTTTTCTTTCGCGCGAGGTCGCCGCCACTCATACCGCGAACCTGCGGCAGAGTTACGTGGGATTCGTCGACGAAAAGCAGAAAATCGTCGGGCATATAGTCGAGCAAAGTATACGGAGTCGAGCCTGCAGGTCTTCCCGAAAGAACTCTTGAATAGTTCTCTACTCCCGAGCAGAAGCCGACCTCACGGAGCATCTCCATATCGTATTTTACGCGTTCGGTTATTCTTTGCGCCTCGATAAGCTTGCCTTCGGACTCGAAATAGGCGGCGCGCTGTATCATCTCCTCGTATATTTCTTTTATTGCGGCATCTCTTTTTTCATCGGAGACGGCATAGTGAGTTGCGGGGTAGATCGGGTAATACGAGAGGTTGCGGATAAGCTCGCCCGTGACTATATTTATCTCGGAAACGCGGTCTATCTCCTCATCGAAGAATTCCACGCGGATAGCTTTACTGTCCATACTTGCGGGGATTATCTCGACGGTATCTCCGCGCACGCGGAAGGAATCACGGACTAAATTGAGATCGTTTCTCGTATAGCTTATAGCAATAAGTCGGCGGATAAGCTCCTCGCGCGACATATACGTGCCCGGGCGCAGAGAAATGACGAGATCCTTATAATCGTCGGGCTCGCCGAGCGAATATATGCAGGAAACGCTGGCGACGATGATGACGTCTCTGCGTTCAAACAGCGAGCTTGTCGCAGAATGGCGCAAGCGGTCTATTTCATCGTTTACGAGAGCATCCTTTTCGATATACATATCCTTGCCCGGAATGTATGCCTCGGGCTGATAATAGTCATAATAGGAAACGAAGTATTCGACTGCGTTTTCGGGAAAAAACTCGCGAAACTCTGTGCAGAGCTGTGCGGCGAGGGTCTTATTGTGCGCAAGGACGAGGGTGGGCTTATTGATCTGCTCTATGACGTTTGCCATAGTGAAGGTCTTACCCGAGCCCGTTACACCCAGAAGGGTCTGCATTTTTTTGCCCTCCTTGAGTCCTCTGACGAGCTCCTCTATCGCTTGGGGCTGGTCACCCGTGGGCTTATATTCACTTTTCAGCTTGAATCTATCCATAGGTAACTCCTTCCCGTATTTCCAAAAATGAAACTTTCGTTCTTTTTTGACTATATTATTATATCACATTTTATTGCGTAAGTAAATAGATTTTTATATTTTTTTGCGATTTTGGGGCAAAAAAATACCCGACGGAGATAAAAGAGAATGTTTATATGAAAAATCAACATAACGAAAAATCCCACAAACCAAAACAAGCGGTTTGTGGGAACTTTATTTTTCAGGCAGAAGAAACGGATGTACTTAGCCTTCTCCGGTTGGAGAATTGCAGACAAGCTGCGGCATCCGAAGGCTGACGGATGAGGTGTTCTATACGGGCTTAAGATCGGAAAAATCCACCCCAAGATTTTTCAAAATATCCTCCGCAACAGCATTGAAATTTTTTCGTATACTCTCGTTTGAGTATCTTAAAACAGATATTCCCCAAGCAGACAACGCAGTATCTCTTTGCTTATCGTATTCTATGTGTTCCGGTAACAGATGCTGTCTTCCGTCTACTTCAATAACAATCTTCCTTTCGGCTATGTAGAAATCAACTATGTAGTTTTCTATATTATGCTGTCGTCTTACATTGAATGGAAGTCTTTTAAGAAAGTCATACCACAGATGTTTCTCTTCGGGTGTCATATTTTTTCGTAAAGTTTTTGCATTTGATACGAGATCTTTATTGTAGGGTATCATTTTTTGCTCCTTGTTTGTTGACTCGTTGTTTTTGGACTCCTCATCCACCGCAAGCGGTCCCCCTTCTCCCACAGGAGAAGGCTATTCTAATTCAGCACACGACGGGTTGCCACGCGAAAGGCAGGAGATCACGAGCCTTTACCTTGATGAGATTTCCGCTTTCGTCATTTACGATGACCTTGATATCGGGGCAGTATTCATAAAGCATTTGTCTGCAATTTCCGCAAGGAGAGAACACGCCGTTGGGGGCTTTTTCGTGGACAGCCACGATGGTATCAAATTCCCTCTCACCTGCCGATATTGCGATTCCCATAGTTACGTATTCGGCGCAGGAGCCGTGTATTCCGTCGCAGTTTACGCCCTTATAGATATTGCCGTTCTTACACAAGATCGCACATCCGACGGTGTGGTTATATATTCCGTCGTCAAAGTTCTTTTCCAAGACTTGAAGGGCGATCTCTATGAGCTTTTTGTCGGTGTCGTTTAAATTATATCTTTCCATTTAAGTTCTCCCATTTTATCGGTATCGGTTCTCTGCCTTTATTGTAACACAAAATCCGCAGAAAGACAAGTCTCTCTGCGGATTTTAGCAATATTGGTTTTAATTATTCTGCCTGAGCTTCCTCTGCGGTGGTCTCTACGGGTGCTGCTGCTTCAACATTCTTTACTGCCTTGATATAAGAAACAAGGGAGAGGATGAAGAAAAGCACGGAAAGTCCGATAACTACCCAGCCTGCGATAAGGATGAGAAGGCTTACTACGGAATCTGCTGCTGCGAGAAGTCCGGGAAGGAATACGAGCAACAATACGCCGATGAGCATCTTGATCCATTCCTTCTTGATCTGATCCTTCCAACCTGCTGCGCCTGCGAGAATGATGCGAACGATCGGGAATGCGATGAGATATACCGATACGATAACCGTGATAACGGTTCCCTGCATGAAGATCATCATACAGCCGAGAACGATTCCGAGTATCGAGAAGATAAGATCGATAATACCCGCCGTCTTGGTAATGTTTACGATACCGTTTACGAGCGAGGGAACGTTACTGATGATGGTGATGATTCCTACTACGATAAGTCCCCACTTGATAAGGAAGGACACGTCGAGAATGCTTGAAAGCACTACGAGAAGTGTTCCAAGGATAACTCCGATGATCAGCGAAATAATGATATTCGCCAACACGTTTTTCTTGTTAGACATAATTTGCCTCCGTTTGTTAAAATTTTACATTTTATGTTACAACAGTTTTATTAACTGAATGTTAACTCAACGTCTGTTTTTTAGCCATTCGAGCGTTTTTTTGTGAATTACGCCCTCAAGAGCTTCAAAATTCTTTTCCGATATCAACTGTCGAACCGCCGTGGAGCTGACCGAACAAAGATTTTCATCTGCAGGGAGAAACAAGGTTTCGGCGCGATCGTTGTGCTCCTTGTTCCATTTTGCGTGTATCATCTCGTATTCGAGGTCCTTTTCGTTGCGTATTCCCTTCACGATGGCGGTTGCGCCAAGCTCGTCGAAAAGATCTATGAGCAGTATTCCTTCTCCGTAGATCGCCTCGACGTTTTCCAAATGAGAAACGCTCAAGCCCGCCATCAGCAATCGCTCCTCGGCGGTAAACGTATAGGTCTTGGAGGAAAGGGACGAGGAATACTTTGAGGAATCGTTATTCATTACGGCAACGTAGACCTTATCAAACATTTTCGAGGCGCGCTCGATCACGTTGAGATGACCGAGGGTTATCGGGTCGAAGCTGCCCGGGATAAGTGCTATCTTCATCGTTTTTTCTCCTGAATTTTTGATTTTGGGAGTTAGATCAGCGGTTTTAATATAGTTATATGCGCCACACCGTATTTTGCGTGCTTGATTATCTCAAATTTTGCCGCGAGGTCGGGGGTGTTTTCAAAGATATCCTCCTCGGCGCTTTCAGCGACCACTATCGACGTGGGCTTAAGCAATTCTGCGTTCAAAAGCTCTTCGAGTGTGGGCGGCACGGCGCGGAGGCTATACGGGGGATCGATAAACACGATATCAAACCTTCTTCTTCCCTTTACGGTGCGGATATAGTCCGAAACATCGGCGGTAAAAAGTCGACACTGTGCGTCGAGGTGTGTTTTTTCGATGTTCTTGGCAATAACTGCTGCGGCATCCTTTGATTTGTCGACAAGGGTTGCGCTTGCCGCGCCGCGTGACACGGCTTCGAGTCCCATCTGACCCGAGCCCGCGAAAAGGTCGAGCACCTCTCTGCCCTCAAGATCAAACTGGAGCATTGAAAAGACTGCTTCCTTGGCGCGCTCCGAGGTCGGTCGCGTATTTTCGCCCTCGAGCGTTAAAAGCTTTATTCCTCGGGCCTTGCCCGTAATTATTCGCATCATAATTAGTCCTTATTATTAAAATATTCCTTTATTTTTGCGGCGTCCTTGGCGCTGATTCCCTTGACGGCGGCTATCTCGCTCTCGGATGCGGTCTTTATTACTCCGATGCCTCCAAAGTGCTTCAAAAGCAGCTTTGCTTTGGCGTCGCCTATGCCGTCTATCTTCGTAAGCGATGATTTTGTGAGGGTTTTGCGCTTGGCACTATCCATCTTCGAGACGGTGAAGCGGTGTACCTCTTCTTGTATCTTATAGATGAACACGAAGAGCGCGTTTTCCTTGGCTATGCTTATCTCCTCGGTATCGGTGCAGAGCGCACGGGTTTTATGGAAGTCGTCCTTTACCATGCCGAAAACGGCGATGTCGAGTCCTCTTTCTTCGAGTAGCTCGCGGACGACCGAAACGTGTCCCTTACCGCCGTCGAGCAATATCAGGTCGGGGAGCTCGGAAAATGAGCCGCTTTCGTCGTCAAGATGATCGAGTCGGCGCGAGATCGCCTCGCGCATGCTTGCGTAGTCGTCGGTGCCGTCCTTGACCGAGGTTATTTTGAACGAACGGTAGTCGCTTTTCTTGAAGCTCGTGCCGTCGGTCACTATCATTCCCGCAGTGATATGCTCGCGTCCGAGGTTGGATATATCGTACGCCTCTATCCTTTCGGGGTAGGTCTCGAGAGAAAGCAGCTCGGCGAGTCGGGTAAGAATTTTCTCATCCTTTTCCGCCGCGTTCTTATACGCCTTTGCTCTTTCCTCGGCATTATCTCTTACCATGTCACAAAGCGCCTTATTATCTCCGCGCTCCGCCGTTCTGACGGTGACCTTTCTGCCTGCACGCTCGGAGAGATATGTGCTGATGGTCTCTCTGTCCTCGTCGTCGAGCTCGAAGGAAAGCAATATGCTTTTCGGGATATATTCTCTTATCTGATAAAGCTCGCAGATGAACGCAGAAATGTTCTGCTCGTCCACGATGCGCTCCGCGCCGTAGACGAATTCCTGCTTATCGCTGACTGCTCCGTCGCGGATAAAGAATACCGATATACAGGAGCAGACGTCGTCGTTATATAGCGCGATCACGTCGTGCTCGGTATCGGAGGGCGCGACCACCTTTTGCTTTTGTCCGAGTCGGTCGAGCGCCGCTATCGTGTCTCTGCACCTTGCCGCCGCTTCAAATCTTTCGTTCTCGGCGTACTCGTACATCTGCTCGGTCAGCTTGTTTTTAACCTCTTTGGTGTGTCCGCGCAACACGTCGGTCGCATATTTTATCTTTTCAAGATACTCGTCGGGCTCTACGTTGCCCGTGCAGACTCCGCAGCATTTCTTCATTTGATAATATAGGCAGGGGCGCTCCTTGCCGATATCTCTCGGGAATTTTCTTTTACAGGTCGGGAGTCCGAGCACTGCGGAGAGCGTATTTATGACCGAAAAGACGGTCGACGTGCCCGAATAGGGTCCGAAATATCTGCCGCCCTCGCCGCGCTTTCGCGTCATTACGAGCCTTGGATAGAGCTCGTCGGTCAGCTTGATATATGGGTAGGATTTTGCGTCCTTAAGTCTTATGTTATATTTGGGTGAATACTGCTTTATCAGGGTGTTTTCGAGCGAGAGCGCCTCGATTTCGGTGTCGCAGACGTAATAGTCGAAATCCTTGACGGCTCTTACCATGCCCGCGGTTTTTACATTCTTTTCGCTATTTTGGAAATACTGCGAGACACGGTTCTTCAGCTTTCGGGATTTACCTACGTATATCACCGTTCCCGCGGCGTTTTTCATAATATACACGCCAGGGCGCAGAGGCAGAGAGTTCGCCTTTTCGAGCAACGCTTTTATTTCGTTTTCTTTTATTGGCATTTCTTATCCTCCCATCTGCGTTTTTAAGGTTGAAAAAATGCGGAGCAGCCGATATCGACCGTCTCCGCACCCCTTGGCACCGTTCTGTTATTATTCGTTGAACCCTGAATTTACGAGGGATACGAGGCCGTCCAATGCTGAATCCTCGTCCTGTCCTTCTGCCGTGATCTTAACAGTCATTCCCTTTGCAATTCCAAGAGACAGAACACCGAGAAGACTTTTTGCATTTACCTTACGGTCGTCTTTTTCAATAAGGATCGTGCTTTTATAACAATTCGCCTTCTGAATAAAGAAGGTTGCAGGTCTTGCGTGGAGACCGCTGGCATTTGTTATTACGACTTCACGAGTTTTCATCGATTTTTACTCCTGTCTGTATGTATCTCTGATTTAGATCGTTCTCAAAAATTCGTCGGCAATAAAACCGAGAACTTCGGTTACTATTAGTATAACAAAAATACAAACTAAAATCAAGAGCAAATATTGTATATTTTTCACGCGTTTTTTATGCGATTTTTTGGCAAAATACACAAATCTCTACTGAAATTCGTTCTCAAACTTTATTTTACGGTAGTTATATTTTTTATGGTTATTGTAAATTCGGAATCATCTGTGTACACGTTTATTACGCTTCCCTTGGAAAAGTTGACTTCTCCCAACGAATAATACGTTCCTTCTTTTGAGGCGGTAACGTCGGTATTCAGTTTTAATTTTCCTGTCATTTTTGCCATCTTATACGATACTGACGTCTCATCCTCGGCAGATTGCGCTTCATTATCAGATTCAATCTGGTCACCGCCATCTGTCTCCAAATATTCAACTGATATTGCATGAGGATCGCTCCAACTCTTATATATCTCTCCCAACAGCCTACCATTAGAAGATAGATACACTGATTCACCTGCAGAAAGATATCTTGCCAGGCTATCATAATCCTCGCACTCAAACTCAATTATGTATTTTGACGCAACGCCTACTTTGTCATTATTACTTTCCATATAAATTCTGTACGCTACCGTTGCAACAAGGCAAAGTATAAGCAGTATCACCATTATATCGAACGCGGTTATTCTTTTACCCGTTCTTTTTCTCTTTTCTGCCATTTTAATTCACCTCCGTCAACTCGACAACGGTTCCGCTTACTGTTTGATCCTCGATTCTGAGCGTATAGCCGCTTCCTACCGCAACTCGTTCGTCACCGAGGTAATATCCCTCGTCCGCCTTGTGGTTGGCTGTAACCTCTACGATAATTACCGCGAGATCGTTATCCTCGGAAACCGATACTGATTCTATTTTTCCAAAATATACTGTGCTTCCATCCACATCATAATACAGCTCTTTGCGCACGTATTTTTGATAATCGGAAGCATTCTCTTCACACTCAACTGCAAAGGAGTACTCGATACCGACGCTTTCGTAATCTGTGGAGAAATATCTGAACAGATAGTACGCGCCGACTATTACACCCGCAACTATCGCCAGCATTAAGACGGTTATTACGATATCTACTATCAAGGGGAGTTTTTTGCGTGCCGTTGCGTTTTTACCTTTTTCATTTTCACCGGACTCCTTTGCTTTTACCCCTCGAAGTCCTGCTATGTAATCGAGCTGTGCACCGCCCGATGATTTTTCGGAATCTGCTTTCTTCAGATTCTTTGCGGGCTTGCCCTGATTTTGATTTTTCAGTTCAGGCATTTTTTTACATCCTTTCGCTTATTTATAGAATCTTACTTCGGCATCAACGTTCGTTTGGTTACCGGAAAATTCTTTCTTATTCCTTAATTCCTCTTCTCTTCCAACTCTTACGTATCCTGCAAGCAAGCCTGCCGCCGCCCAGAAAAGATAAAGCATTCTGGCATCGTCCCACAAGCAGCTTACTGCTCCGAAAACGAGCGCTACAAACATTCCTACAGTGAGCGCCAGCGCTTCTCTCTTATTTTCATGACTGCGTATACCTGCAACGTATCCCAAGCCGTTACGCAATAGGATAAAGCAGAAGATTACGAACGCGACGATACCGCCGATACCCGACCAGCAAAGCACCTGCAACCACAACGAGCCCGACGAGGTCACTCCCTCGGAAACGGCATTTGCGAATGCGGAATGTGCCGAGACGAACGCTTGCTCGCCTGTGCCTATGCCCATAAAATTGCCGTCGCGAAGCATTTCCCAAACGCTTTCGAAAACGCTCATTCTTATTGGGGCATTTATCGATTCTTCCGGCAATATCCAGGAGATCGATCTCAACGCTTCGCTGAAATCTATATACGACGATATGTACGGATAGAGTGCCACAAATATGCCCGCATGAATTATCAATACTATCGATGCCGTCAGGGTCTTGTGGCTATAGAGCAACCAAAACAGACAAAATTCGATGAGTATCGCAACAACAGCCTCATAAGTTCCGTAAATGAACACCGACACGATGACAAGTGCAAACAACAAGCATCTTGAGACGACTCCGCTGATACTGCGTGGCTTTGACATATACGCAAGGAGCAACGGTGTAATTATCACCGCGAGAACTCCGTACACCTCCGCACTGTCGGCTATATTGATGGACTGACCCTCGAATATCGGACGAGCGTATTCATGTATAGAATGGATAAATCCATCAGCGATAGCGTCGTACAAAACGTTCCACACACCGACGACGGCGAGTATGCAATAGCTTACGGTCATTATCTTGACGCAAGCGTTGAGCCTTTTTCTGTCTCTTATGAGATTATACGTCATGAAAAATCCACCGAGGATAACGACTACGGTATACAGCGAATCAAGCACAGTTTGTAATCCGCCCCCGGAAAATGCACTTGACACCAATATAAAGCCGCAGAAGATAAACACTATCACGCTCTCTGCCGAGAACGAAATCACTCTTCTGTGCTTGAATACCTTGGCTATATACGATATTGCCGTCAGTGCTATTAAGGAAACGAGAACTATATCGGCTACATTGATATATCTGAGAAATGGAGTCGCCGCAAGTGTGATAGCAACACCCGTTTCCGGAGTAGAAGTCACCAGGCAGAAAATTATTATCGCAAGGAGAACTATAAGCAAGTATGCAGAATGGACAAAATAAGTCAGCACTCCACAACCTATAGCTACCAGTGAAGCGACGAGCATACCTACCGATCCACTCGATTTTTCCTTAATCGATACAAGCTTTTCCTCGGGTACTCCCAAGAATGACAAAAAGATATTGTTCAAGAATCGATGATCGTATACCGTTGCCGCCAAGGTCTTGGACGACATCAACAGCGGGATAGAGCAAATGATCAAAGTGACGGAGGTAAACAGAGAGGATTCGGCATGGTTGCTTTCTCCATGCAACAATATCGGAACGAAATATACTGCCGCGGAGATCATTCCGTACATCAGGATAAACATTCCATACACATTGACCTTTAACGAGGCAAGCATCGCTCTGATCGAGTCAACTATTCGCAGTCCACGGCTTTCCTTAAGCACCAAATCGGCATACTTTTTGAGTGAGCCGCTTTTTCGGGATTGCGCTTTATTGTTTAAAAGCCGAGCGCAAGCACTATTCTGATACGACTCGTCTGCAACGGTCATCCAGCTTCCGACTCTGCCGTGAGCGAACAGCGAATATATAAATGCTGTGAACGTGTTTATTGCGTTAAGAATAAGCGAGCCTTTGCGCTGCTTATCTTTCTTCTTTATTGCCAAGCTCTTTTCCTCCCTTCCGCGAGGTTATCTGCAACTTTATTTTTCCCCTTCCAGAAGGTCGGGGCGATTTTTTTCGGTCAGCTCTCTTGCAGTTTCATCGCGCCACTTATCGATATTGGCGTGGTGTCCCGAGATCAGAACGTCCGGAACCTTGACTCCATGGAATTCATAGGGTCTTGTGTACTGCGGGTATTCGAGCATACCCGACGATATGCTTTCCTTTTCATAGCACTCGGGATCGGACAGCACTCCCGGCAAAAGACGGGAGACTGCGTCCACGAGTATTGTTGCGGGGATCTCTCCGCCTGTAAGAACGAAGTCTCCGATCGATATCTCCTCGTCGACTATTTCGTCGATTATTCTGCGGTCGACTCCTTCGTAGTGTCCACACAAAATGATAACGTTATCAAGCTTTGAAAGCTCCTCGGCTTTTTTCTGATCGAGCACCTTGCCTGCAGGCGACATATATATCACTCTGCGGCTTTCGGGCTCAAATCCGACTTCCTTTTGCTGCTCAAGAATTGCCGAATAGCAATTATAGATAGGGGGCGCCATCATAAGCATTCCCTTGCCGCCGCCATAGGGTGTATCGTCTACCCGACGGTGCTTGTCCTCACTATAATCGCGGATGTTATAGGTATTTATCTCGACCGAGCCGCTTTTCTGTGCTCTGCCGATGATACTCTCTCCCAGAACCGTATTCACAAGGTCGGGAAAGAGGGTCATTATATCAAATCTCATAAATTGTCCTTTATTTGTCTTTGTTAATCGTCGCTGAGGAGTCCCGGGATCGTTTTGACGAAGATACCTTTATCTAGGTCTACCTTTTTGACGAATTCTTCAA
>JAZSGD010000257.1:0-2305 GCA_045532555.1 Eubacteriales bacterium
CTCGCACAGCCGCTTCACGATCTCGGCGTTAAGATAATCGGTACCGATTGCGCCGCTATCGACAGAGCAGAGAACAGAGATGCTTTTGAAAAGCTGCTTAAGGAGCTTGGTATTCCTCAGCCCGAGGGTCGCGCTGTGACCAAGATCGAGGACGGTGTTGCCGCTGCGGCAAAGGTCGGTTATCCCGTACTCGTTCGTCCCTCCTTCGTGCTTGGCGGTCGCGCTATGCAGATCGTTGCCAACGAAGAGCAGCTCCGCCACTACCTTAAAACCGCGGTTGAGATCGACGAGGACAAGCCCGTTCTCGTTGACAAGTATATCAGCGGCAAGGAGGTCGAGGTCGACGCTATCTGCGACGGTCAGGACGTATTCGTGCCCGGTATTATGGAGCTCGTTGAGAGAACCGGAGTTCATTCGGGTGACTCGATAAGCGTTTACCCCGCTTTCTCGATCTCCGACAAGGTCAAGGGAACTATTCTTCAGTATGCGAAAAAGCTCGGCAAGGGAATCGGTATCGTTGGTCTTTACAATATTCAGTTTATCGTTGACAAGAACGACGAGGTGTTTATCATCGAGGTAAATCCCCGTTCGTCGAGAACCGTACCCTTCCTCTCCAAGTCCACGGGCTATTCGCTTGCGGACATTGCGACCGAGTGTATTCTCGGCAAGTCGCTTAAGGAGCAGGGAATCTTCTGCCTCTACCCTGAGGAGAAGAACCGCTGGTACGTTAAGGTGCCTGTATTCTCCTTCAACAAGCTTCGCGGTCTTGACGCTTACCTTTCTCCCGAGATGAAGTCGACGGGTGAGGCGATCGGATACGACGACAAGTTCTACAGAGCACTTTACAAGGCACTCCAGGCTTCGGGAATGCATCTGCAGAATTACGGAACCGTATTCGCTACTATTGCAGATTGCGACAAGGACGAGGCTCTGCCTCTTATCCGCCGCTTCTACAATCTTGGATTTAATATTGAGGCGACAAGAGGAACGGCGAAGTTCCTCAAAGAAAACGGTATTCGTACTCACGTTCTCAAGAAAATCTCCGACGGAAGCGAGGAGATCGCCGAGTCGATCCGTCAGGGACATATTGCTTACGTTATCAACACGAGCGACCCTTCCTCGTCGGGTGTTACCCGCGATGGCTTTGAGATCAGAAAGTACGCGACCGAGAACAACGTGACTATGTTTACCTCGCTTGATACGGTCAGAGTTCTGCTCGACGTCCTTGAGGAGACCACGCTGACGATCTCTACGATAGATTCTTAATAATTAAAATGACCTTATGTCCCGCTTTGCGTAAGCCTTCCCTTGTGAGGGAAGGTGGCTCGGCTTAGCCGAGACGGATGAGTAGAAGGCTGAATATTTTAACCGTCTTTGCTTATAAAAAAGACTTATGGTGTAAATCTTCGTGCTCACGCGTGATTAACGGTAAACACGGTGGTGTATTCTACTCATCCACCGCTGGCGCGGTCCCCCTTCCCTCACAAGGGAAGGCTAAGGCGATTTGAAAGGCATAACAATGAAACAAACAATATTTACTATAAAAGAAAACATCGCGCTTACGAGTAACGTTTACAAAATGCTGCTTGAGGGCGACACGAGCGCGGTGACCAACTGCGGTCAGTTTGTCAATATCAAGCTTGACGGTTTGTTCTTGCGCAGACCTATCTCGGTATGCGACTGCGAGGACGGAGCTCTGACTCTCATTTACAAGGTGGTCGGAAAGGGAACCGAGCAGATGAGCGCTATGGACGCAGGCGAGAAGCTTGACGTACTCACGGGACTTGGAAACGGCTATGACACAAGTCTTTCGGGTGATAAGCCCTTACTGCTTGGCGGCGGCGTTGGAGTTCCTCCTATGTATATGCTTTGCAAAAAGCTTATTGGAGAGGGCAAGCAGGTATCGGTCATTCTTGGATTTAATACCAAGGACGAGATCTTTTACGAGGACGAGTTCAGAGCGCTTGGCGCACAGGTTACGGTCACGACCGTTGACGGCTCGTACGGAGTAAAGGGCTTCGTTACCGACGTGATGAAGGAGTCTGATTATTCTTACTTCTACACCTGCGGACCCGAGCCTATGCTTAAGGCGGTTTACAGGACCAGCGTTACCGAGGGACAGTTCAGCTTCGAGGAGAGAATGGGCTGTGGATTCGGCGCTTGCATGGGTTGCTCGTGCAAGACTATTACGGGATACAAGCGCATTTGCAAGGAAGGTCCCGTTATGAAGAAGGAGGAGATCTTATGGGAAAGCTGAGTGTGAATCTTTGTGGACTTGAGCTTGACAATCCCGTTATCCCTGCTT
>JAZSGD010000348.1:0-11625 GCA_045532555.1 Eubacteriales bacterium
AACGGAGCGAAGAAGCAGAAGCTTGCTATTGACGCAGACTATGAAAAACGAATAAATGCTGCCCTAGCAGACGTAAAGGCGATAGTCAAGGAGTGGGACACCGTTTCCTCCAACGTAGCAAGATTCAACAGCAAGCCCAGATTTGACGTCGGAAACGTAAAGTAATTGAAAAAGGAGGAATAAAACCATGGATGAAAAGACAACTGCTCAAAACATAGACGATCAGAACGAAGCGCTCGATGTGCCCGCGTTCGATGAAGAAGATGAAGTTTTTGATATGGAGATGGCTAACAATTTAGCCGCAGAAATGTTCGAGAAACAGCAGCTTGAAGAAATGAATCAGTTCAAAGAAGTAGACGGATTTGCTGCTAAGTTTTCTGAAAAATGGGTACTTTCCTTGCCTGAAGATACTAATAAGGTCAACAACATTATTAGCACCCAGCTTGCTAAAAAGGTAAGAAGAAAGGCTTAAAATTTAATTTTTATTACGCTTGGCTTGCTCTGAACAGAGCAAGCCAAGCAATACGACTTTTTACATTATTTTTAAATTAATTTGCGACTTTGGCTAAAAAAGCCACCAAAATCTATTGTATGATCGAAATAAGGAGTAATACATGGCAGAAGATAATATTTTCAAAACAAATCGATGTAAGACCTGCGGCGGAGAATTGGTGCTTGTAGGCGATACCTATTATTGTCAGTATTGCGAAAACGCATACAAGGCTCAGAACGTTCAAGACACCGATGGAAAAACACAGATGACCGCAGCCAAAACCACAACGAAGCTCAGCGAAAACAGCGGAGTTGACGTTTTCGAAGATAATATTGGCGGTGTTATTGAAATTACATGGAACGATGAAAAATACCAGCATTCAGGGTCAGGATACATAATTTCACCTGACGGATATGCGATAACAAATACTCACGTGGTCACACACGAAAACGGCGAATCCTGCAACAGAGTTAACGTAAGAATTAAAAACACCGAAACGAGTGCAACCGTGATAACGCTTGGAGATAACCGTCACGGTCACGGAAGCGGAATCGACTTGGCGCTTATCAAGCTCAATTCCCTTCCCGCAGGAACCAAGACTATGAAATTCGCAAACTTTGCCAACGTTAAAAACGGAGAAAGAGTTTACGTTATAGGAAACTCGCTCGGATACGGCACTTGCATAACAAGCGGAATTGTCAGCGACAGGCTCAGAGAGGTTGACGGTGATATGCTTCTTATGACGGACTGTGCGGTAAACGGCGGAAACTCGGGTGGACCGATGTTCAACGAAAAGGGAGAGGTCATAGGCACTATCGTTTCGGGAATCGACCGTGCGGAAGGCATGAACTTTGCAATTCCCTGCAACGACGTGGTTGACTTTATTCAGAGAAGCGCACCCGCAGTAAAAATTACAAAGTACGCGGCTTCGTCAAAGCCCTGTCCTCGTTGCAAGAGCACTAATACAGACCTTGAAAACGGAATATATTATTGCTACGATTGCGAGTACGAATTTTAATACGGGAACATCAATACAGTATATATAAATCTCAGTAACAAAATAATTGCCGTTTTATCGGCGAATGAAAGGATAACGATATGGGGAAGTTTTACATTGAATGTCCGCGTTGCGGCGGAATGAATCAGGCATCAACGTCCTTGTTTTCAAAAAAGGTCGTAAAGTGTACGTGTGGCAATGAAATCGACGTAAAAGCAGCTCGCGCAATCACCAAGGTTTGTTCGGGCTGTGGAACAGCCGTTGTTTGTGATCAGGCAAAGCTGAAGGGCAAAAAGTGCCCCGTTTGCGGCACTGAAATTACAACTGCAGAGGCTACCGCGGAATATAAATTGGTTCCGATATCCTGCCCTCAGTGTAGCTGCTGCATAGAGGCAGACAAAACAAAGCCTATGGCAATTTGTCCTATATGCGATCATCAATTTGATATCCAAAAGGAAATTGCCAAGGAAAACATGGCAAAATCGGGCGCGATCAGCGTAATCAAATACGAGGGCGATAACTCAACGTTTATTTGGAAGCATCCTATAGAGGATTTCAACGTAGGAAGCCAGCTTATCGTTCATGAGAATCAGCTTGCCGTATTCTTCCTTAACGGTGAAGCTCTCGACACGTTTGGCCCCGGTAGACATACTCTTTCAACAGAGAACATTCCTCTTCTTGGAAAGGTCGTAACTATACAGACAAACAACGTTAATCCTTTCCATGCAGAAGTTTACTTTATCAACTGCTCGGAGCAGATGGATTTGAAGTGGGGTACCCCCTCTCGAATCAATATGCGTGACCCCGAGAGTGAAATGTATGTTTCTATTGGAGCATCGGGTTCGTTCAGCATCAGTGTTGATCGAGAAAAGGCAAGATTGCTCCTCACCAAGCTTGTAGGAACAACAAAAGGAATTAGCTGGTCGGGCGAGGGCGCAGGCTTTACAAAGTCAATCAAGAATGCGTTCCGCGGACCGCTGGTTCGTGATATTAACTCAACACTTGCATCTGTTATAACAGAAAAGAAGTTCAGTCTGTTTGAGATCGATATGAAGCTCGGCGAGCTCAGCGAAGCTTTGTCCGAAAAGGTCGCTCCTGTATTTGCAGAATACGGACTTATTGTAAGCAACTTCTGTGTTGAAGTTATTTCCCTTCCCGAAGACGACCCCGAGTTTGTCAAGTGGAGAAAGGACTTCAATATTCGTCAGGCTCGAATCAGAGAAGAAAACGCTCGCGCGGATATTGCTGCTGCAGAACAAAGACGTCGTCTTATCGAAAAAGAAACCGAAAAGCTCGAAAGAATTTCCGAGGCAGAGGGAGAAGCCGCTGCTACAAGACTTCAGGGATTTGCAGATGCAGATGTTATGAGAGCCAAGGGCTATACTGAAAAGGATTTGATCGATGCCGAGGTTCAAAAGGCTTACGCGGCAGGTATGGGTCAGTTCGGAGCTAATGCAGGTTCAGGCGGAGGCGGCGGAGTTGCTTCCGATATGATGAACATGATGATGGGCATGAAGATGTTTGACGCTATGTCGGGCAAAATGGAAGGTGCTTTCAACGGAAATCAGGCATCTCCCGCTCAGCCTGCGGCACAGTCTGCAGGATGGGCCTGTGAGTGCGGCATGAAAAATATTCAAACAAACTTCTGTCCTCAGTGCGGCAAACCCAAGCCTGTTCCCGCTGAAACGTGGAATTGTACGTGCGGTCAGAGTGGAATTACAACAAAATTCTGTCCTCAGTGCGGCAAGCCCAAGCCTGCTCCCGCAGAGGCGTGGACTTGTGAATGTGGCAAGAGCGGAATTACAACAAAGTTCTGTCCAGAATGTGGCAAGCCCAAGCCCGTAGCTGACACTTGGGATTGTGAATGTGGCGCAAAGGGTATCAAGACAAAGTTCTGCCCTGAGTGCGGCAAGCCCAAGCCCGCAGCTGATACTTGGGATTGTGAATGTGGTGCAAAGGGCATCAAGACAAAGTTCTGCCCCGAGTGCGGTAAACCTAAGGCTTAAAAGCCGGGATTAGGAGGTTATATTAATTATGAAACTTGATAATAAAAGCAAAATTCTTCTAGTTATGTTTGCTGTTGTGTTTGTAGTTTTTAATGTTGTCTTCTTCTTGGTTGCTGAAACTGCAGACATCAACGCCACCACGATTATTTCGTGGGTGTTTATGATTCTGGGATTTGTGTCTTTCCTTGTTTTCTCTTATTTGAGTGCACCCAAAAAAGGAATGGCAAACCTTGTGTTTATGCGTTTTACCCTTTTCGGTCACTGCGCAATTTATCTTGTCGTAGATTTTGTTCTCGCGATCTTCTTCACTATACTTGGCTCACTTGTAAATGTTTCACCCGTATGGAGTGTATCCGTTCAGCTTGTCGCCCTTGGTATACATGTTGTAATTGCTCTTGCTTGCCTTTTTACAAAGACTGCGGTTGAGGAGCGCGGCGCAGAGGTTAAGCAGAAAACTGCCAGAATCAAGATGTTCCGCGTTGAAGCAGAAATGCTTGTCGAGTATTGCACAGATGCGACTGCCAAAAATGATTTCCGCAAATTTGCAGAGGCTGTAAGATATAGCGACCCTATGAGCTGCGATGCTCTTACAGAGGTTGAGGATAATCTTGAGCAGATCATCTCTGAAATGAAGAATCATCTTGTGTCCGGCGAAATTGACATAGCACAGGACAAGTGCAAAGTTGCTAACAACATCTTAAAGGAACGCAACAAAAAGTGTCTGATGTTCAAGTAATCTTTGCCTCAATAATACAAAGGCGGAGATGAAATCCGACATAAAAATATGAAACCAAAAAGCGTCACTAAGCTTGTCTTAGTGACGTTTTTTATATTTATGCCCCGTGGAGCTTTTACTTTTCAGAGTAAAAAGGAGCGATATCGATCAAAAAAATATAGGAATACGCAAGCCCGAAGGTCTTATCGAACACCGCAACAGAGATCACAAAAAACCTCGATCTCGGATGTGTCGTCATTTCCGAAGAAAGAAGAATAATGCGTATCCATGAGGGTGCCCCTGTTTTATAACATTGACACCGTGACAGATTTTATATTGCAATACATAGCGAGACTAAAAGCATAAAAGCGGAGCGAATGCTCCGCTTTTATAGTGTTTTTATTTTTTTTCGTACGTTACTTCGAGACCTTCGTCGGGGTGATAAGTCCAAGATACTTTATACTTATCGTTTTCTTCGCTTTGTCTACCCATTAAAGCAGTAGTACTCATCATTCGGTCATACAATGCACCATTAAATCCAAGTTCTTCGTTTACGTATTGGATTGCTTCTAATGCTTGCCTTCTATCGCTCGGAGCAAGGACCGCAATCAAAGCTGCGCTCATATTCGTATCTTCATAAGGATATGTGTCAATGGTAAAGTTATCATCTCCACGGCTCGAAATCTGTCCGGCAATTTTTAAAGCCTCGTTCTTCACTCTTTCAAAGCGCGATGGTATGGCAATTATGGTGATTATTATGGCAATGACCACAAGAATTGCGACTGCGCCCAAAATAATCAGCTTCTTTTTTGACATATTAAGCTTTTGCGCAATTTGCTCAATTTTGTCTTTTGGCGGTTCTGCTAATGTTGCTTCGTTGTTGATTTGTTCATCCATAGTCGATCTCCTTTTTTTAATTTGTGTAATATGTAACATTATGTTACATAATTATTGTAACACAATGTTACAATAATGTCAAGGGGTGATTTGATGATAGGATTAAAAAATATTCGAAAAAAGAGAAAATTAAATCAGCAGAAGGTCGCAATGGATCTAAATATATCTCGCGAAGCGCTTTCATATTATGAGAATGGAAAGCGAGAACCGTCTTTAACACTATTAGTGGCTATGTCAAAATATTTTAACGTAAGCATTAATTATTTAATTACAGGCGAAGAATTTCAAAAAAGATAGCATTGCTTTTCCGCTGAGAAAGAGTAAGGTTATTTTATCATATAGACTGTATAAATCTCCTTATTTTGCAGATACTAACATTACAAATCTGTAAATCAAGGAGATTTTTGTATATATGAAAGCAACAGGAATAGTAAGAAGGATAGACGACCTCGGACGCGTCGTCATTCCCAAAGAAATAAGAAGAACAATGAGAATCCGCGAGGGCGATCCTTTGGAAATATTTACCGATCGCGACGGCGAGGTAATATTCAAAAAATACTCCCCTATCGGAGAATTGACCGCCTTCGCGGCACAGTATGCCGAAACTCTGCACAAGACCTGCGACCTTTCGGTCGTTATCTGTGACCGTGACTCCGTAGTCGCCTGCGCGGGTGTATCAAAAAAAGAATATAGCGACAAGCCGCTTTCCCAGGAGCTTGAAGCTATAGCCGAGGGCAGAAGCCTCTACACCTATCAAGCTGAAAGCAATAAAATATCTCCCTTGCGCGACGGCGGTAGCCATTACGTAAGCTGCGCTATGCCCATCATAAGCGAGGGCGATGTGGTCGGCTGTGTGGCAGCTTTGACCCCCAACGATGCCGACTCCTTCCCCGAGGCGGTTGAAACCAAGCTCGTCCAGACAGCGGCAGGTTTTCTTGGCAGACAACTTGAAAGCTGAACAAAAACGGGACTATCCTCAATGGATAGCCCCGTTTTTTTCACAACACCCGCATTAAACCGAATGTTTTTTTATTTTTCAACTACGACAAGGGTAAAGGAAATAAGCTTTGCTACAACTCCGTCGTTTGCGTCAACGTATGCGAGGAAGGAAACGGTATGCTCGCCGACCTCAAGCTCGCTTACGTCAATGTTGATCGAAAATCTCACCGCATGCTCACCGCCTGCCGCAAGAACTGCCGATTCGGGCGCGGTCGGAGCGATCTTAAGAATAGCATCGCTGCCGTCGATCGAATAACCAAATGCCAACGTAGGATATCCGAATCCGATCCAACCGGTGCAGCTGAGAGAAGATGTTCCCTTTGTTATCTCTATTTTGTTTCCACCGGAACTGAGGCCCGATTCAACGCTGGCGGGAGCAAATAAGTCTATCCCGTCTGATATCAGTCTGTCAATGGAAACTCCTTTCAAGCCAAGCTTCTTGTTCTTTCTGCTTACGAACTCATCCTCTGAGAATCCGCTGAGATCCATATCTTCATAAGGAGTAACAAATGCCAACGCAGGAATCTTCGCGCTGTTGCAAAGGTTCAAGGTCTCTCCGTAAACGTCGGTGGTGTTGTAGTTGTATACAACCGCCTTGACCGCCTCATCAAAGGTCACGGTGATCTGATCCTTTGCGGTTATCTCTGCGCTCACGGGAGTCAGAGGATTTGCAAGACCAAAGGTTTTGTCCGCGAATCCGAAAATGCCCTTGACAGCGGTTCCGCCGTCGGCGGTGGTAAGACCGTCGCCTACGTTTGTAAAGGTAACGGTAATAGTCTTTTTATCCTCACTCAGCGTAGCGCTGCTGAATATCGGGCCCATAGCCGCATCAAGAGTTCCCTTTCCGAATATTACGAACTCAGCGATATCGGCAAGTCTCTTTGCCTGACCGGGCTTGCAGTTGGGGTGGAGACTGTTGGGGAATTCTCTATCGGTCCACAGATCGCTGGACGCGGAAAGATAGAGGTTATCTATCTTAGTGGGAAGAAGTCCCATAAAGGTACGGATAGTGCCAACCTCCATATAGTGCCAGGTCTCGTTTCCGCTGTAATCTGCGGGCTTTTGATACTGCGTGGGGAATTCAACGACGAACACGGGGAATTCCTTATTGATAACGTTATGAGTAGATCTGAGACGCTCAACGAAATCTCCGAACGCGTCACCGTATACCTGTGCGAAATTCAAAGGATTGTCGCTTTCTCCCTGATACCAGAGCACACCGGCAACCGCGTATCTGCTCGCAGGAGCAAGATAGCAGTTATAAAGATATCTTCCGAAATGTGTGGTGTCTCTCATGGAGATGTATTTGCCCGACTCAGCACTATAATAATCGGAATCGTAAAGCTCTGCGAGGTCATTAGGCAGGAAGGACGCCAGGGGTGCGCCGCCATAGGCAACCTCCATAAGACCTACGGGCACAGTATTGCCCGATCTTGCAACCATTTCCTGCGCGAAATGGTATCCGATACCGGAGAAGCGGAGAGCCTGAGCCTGGGTGGTCTTTGTCCACAAGGTCGTATTTTCAAGATCCTTGTAAACGTAATCTGTTCCCTTTTCAGCGTACGTTCCGCCGCTGCCATTAAGATAGTTAAGTCTGATTATCGAATTTTCGTCGATGTCGACAGTGTTTCCGCCCTTGACAGACTCACTGAGTGCAAGTGCCGCGTTGGACTGACCGAGAATGAGATAAACGTCACCTACAAGCACGTCCTTGAATGTGACGGTCTTGTTCTCACCTGCATATATTGTCATCTCTGCGCCCGTGGTGTCGGCATCAAGTCTTGCGCCGAAGGTAATGCACCATTCGCCGTTTTCGATGAGAGCCTCGGCAAACATACCCTTAAATTCGCCCGAGACCTTCTTGCCGTTCTCGCTTTCGGGAGCAAAGCCCCAAACGCGAATGTGCTCGCCTCTCTGAACGACCATATAGTCCGAGAACACCTTTGCTACGGAAAAATCCGCCGCAGGCTCTGCCTCAAGCGTTTCGCCAATCATTACGTCTATAATCACGGTTGTTTCTTCCTCTATTTCGGTCGTGCTTTCTTCGCTATTAGAAGAACTTTCCTCACTTTTGGAAGAACTTTCCTCGTTTTCGGAGGAGGTTTCTTCGTTTTTCGTCACGCTCTCCGCGGTTGTCGTTTCGGAAGAGGTCTCCTCATTTTCAGAAGAGCCGTTGCAAGCCGTGAGCATTGCGGAGCCTGTTATGACCAGAATGAGAAATAAAGCAAGAATACGGTGGATTTTCATAATTTTTACCTTCTATGTAACTATTTTATTTATTTACTTACAAAGGAGCGAAATGACCGCTCCTTTGTTAATTGTGTCGAATAATCTGACCCTATCGGTCACCGTGTCCAACCTTCACCGTTGATCTCGTGCGCCTGGTGAATGGTAACGAACGCATTTTTATCGTTCCTGTGTATAACGTTCAGCATCTCTGCATATTGATTGACGGTAAAAGAAACCATGATCATTTTTCTCGGCTCGCCCGTGTATCCGCCTACCACGTCGATTATCGTTGAGCCTCGGTCGACCTTTTCAATGATCTCCTTGTTTATAACCTCGTGTTTTTCGCTTATGATCTGTGCTATAAACGACTTGGAGCTTCCGATAAAGACCTTATCTACCATCAGCGCGGCAACAAATGCCGAAAAAATACCCAAAAGCGAAATAACGAAATCACCGATAATGAACATACCGAGAGTTACGATGCTTGCGTCAATTATAAATAGCACGACCGAGTTTTTCACACGTTTGAAGATCTTGCAAACCGAAAATGCGATTATATCCACTCCACCGGTCGATCCTCCGCCGAGAAAGGTAACGGCACATCCTGTACCGACACAGACACCGCCCAAGGCAGTAGCCAGAATAAGCGAGGTCTCGGAATGTTGCGAAGCTTGAAGACAAAAGAATCCATTCAAAAACGACGGATCTGTGATCTTCATAAAGAGAGAAACACCGAGGGGATAAAGTATAGTCGAAATAAGCGTCTTTAGCGCAAAGTTTTTTCCAAGCACGGCAAGACCCACGAAGAACAATACCCAGGTGACAATGGTAATGATGAGATCGACGGTAAGAAACTCAATCGGAATAATCCTGTTCAAAATTATTGCCATACCGGATACACCGCCCGTGACCAGATCAAACGGAATGATAAAAACCGCTACGCCGAAGGACAGTATAAGCGTTCCCACGACGACCAATATGAAGTTTTTTATAAGAGTAAAAAAATCAGCTTTGTTGAATTTGATTTTCATTCGTTTCCTCAATTTTAAAAGATGTCCGCAACAGCGGCAAATATGCGTGCGGAGACCTGCTCAACGCTGCCGTCGGCGTCTATGATTGCGATCTTCTCGTCTCTTTGACGCAATTTATCAAAGATCTCAAAAAAGGTCGTTCGAGTACGAGTCAGATAGTCAAGGTTTTCATACATTTCCACAGCCTCCCCCCGAGCGCCTATTCTCTGAAGGCTTTTTTCGGGCGTGAGATCAAGGAATATACAAACGTCGGGTGTGCGAATATTTGGATTATCAAGATTTAACGCGGCGACCGTATCGTATCCAAGCACCGTGCCTTGATAAGCCAAAGAAGAATAATAATATCTGTCGCAGATCACCGTCGTGCCGTCCTTCAACAGCTTTTCAATGCCAACTTGGGCATCAGTGTTGTGCAGCTCGCGGTCGTGAGCGAACATCTCGGCCATTTGAAGCGGCGTGCTATCGACTTCCTTTGCCAAAGCGCGTCTTATCGCCTTGCCCGACGGCAGATCGGTCGGCTCTGCTGTGACCGCGCAAGAATATCCTCGCTTTTCAAGCGCTTCGCGCAGAAGATTTATCTGTGTAGTCTTACCTGCACCGTCGATGCCCTCAAAGACGATGAATTTCGGATCTTTGTTCATTAAATTGTCTCCAAAAAGTTTGTTGTTTAATCAATTTTGTCGGTTTTGCAAACGTCATGAATTGAGAGAAATTATTTTCTGATTATCTTGATTCCCTCGGGAGCAGAAACCTCAACGAGTGTGCCCTCGGGAGTCTTCTTGGCGCTTACCGAGATCATTCCCTTTTCGGTGGGATACTCTCCCTTTGCCCAATCAAGATAAGCAAGCTCGGGGTCGATCTCATAGGTGTCTGCGGAGATCGCACGGATACCGAGAACGTACTGAGTCATATAGGGGCAAGGACCCGAAGACCAGCCGTGGCAGAGAGAATGACGGAAATTCTTATAGCAGTACGCACCGAAATCTCCATGAATATCGTTCTTGCCCTCAGGAACGATCTCGTCGATGGGCGCGCTGTTTATTGTCCAATCGAGATTGAAGTCCTCCCAGAAAGTCGTTGCTCCAAAGTCAAGCATGGTTCCCCAAAATTCCTTGATGTCGTCAAGCGCGCCTGCGAAATCGCCCGCCATAGCCTTTGCAACGAGCAGATAATAACCGAAGAATGTCGAGTAACCGTGAGCGCCACCGGGAGCGAGCCACTTTTCATTTACCTCCTTGGGATCAACGATGCGAGACAAAGCAAGCATAGAAGCTCCCTGCTTGGACGTTCCGGGATCGGGAATGTGCTTGGTCATAAGAGTTGCTTTTGCAACACATTCGTCAGCAAGCTCGTTCTCTCCGAATACGCGGAGCATGTCTGCGCTCTTTTCAAGCACTATCTTGAGAATGCCCTGAAGTCCCGCGTGCTTGCCCTCCTCGTAGCTTTCGTTGGGCCAGTCGAGGAATCTGTGACCCGTCAAGGCCTCGGAGCCGTTCTCATCAACGAGAGGCAGGAAGCGCTTGATAAGCTCAACCATATATTCCTTCTGCTCCATCAGATAATCAAGATCGCCAACCTGACGGTAAAGATCATGATGCATATAAAGCCACCAGAGCGAATAGGTTGTAATGTTATTCATCCACTGATCAACAGGCGTGTCGTCTCTGATCAGATCAAGGGATCTCTTGATAATGGGATCGTTGCCGAATACGGCAAGAATAGTCTGCACCTCGGTGTGCATATCGCCTATCCACACAAGACGGTCACGCTTGATGCCGTCCCAAAGATATTCCTGCATGTTTACGTGGACGGTGTATGCCGCTACCTGCCAGATCTTGTTAAGTCTTTCGTCCGAGCACTCAAAGCTGCCCTTGTATTCAACGTCGTTGTAGCAGAAAACACCCTTGATTCCTGCAAGATTCATAACAGCGCCCTCACCGAGAAGCTCGATGTATGCAAAACGGAAGCCCGATTCATTGGTCTCATTTGCCGAAAGTCCGCTGATGCTCATTGCAATGTCGCGGTTTGCGTGGTTATTGGTGGAGTTCTTGACACCAAGAGGAGTCAAAGCCTCCATAACGCTCTCGCCGAAGCGAATGCGAAGGTCGGCTCTGTTTTCTCCGTCTGTGTTCGCACCTTGACAAAGAATACGCATGCAGCCCGCGAATTCTATACCGAAATCCACAAGAATCGCAGCGTTTTCGGTGCCGTTGTTCTGCATTCCGCAAACGCCTGCAGGATGGAAGGTCAGCTGATTG
>JAZSGD010000065.1:0-1693 GCA_045532555.1 Eubacteriales bacterium
GCGGTTCAGTACTGGACGATCAACGATCCCGACGAGATGCGTATGCTTATCGAGATGGGCGTTGACTGCATTATGACCGACGATCCCGTTCTCCTCTCGGAGATATTGAAGGAATATCAGAAGTAAGATTATTTGCCAAAAATGAGAGAATATTTAGTTAAATTTTTTGAAGAATTCGGATACGACGAGGGCGACGCGCAGGTGTTGCTCTCGACGTACGACGCTGTTGTAGCGAACCGAGAGGCTGACAAGCTGCTTGGCGAGATATTGGCGGCGTATGAGGCGGACTACAATCTTAACTACGAGATCGAGGTCTACAACAAGGCGAAAGAGATCACGAAAGTCACGGGTCTGCACGCATACACCGTTGAGTTGCTTGTATTTATTTGCATGACCAAGCATCTTAAGGCTCTTTATATCGAGCAGGGCATTGACCTGCAGATCTACCGCGACAGCGTGCTTGATCTTAAGTGGAAGCTTGAGGAGTGCAAGGTTGTCAAGGGTGTGTGCGGCTCGTTCGTCGCGCCTTGGTTTGTTGGATTTTTCAACCTGACGAGATTTGCGATCGGCAGGCTGCAGTTTGAGATGGTCACGCTCTGGTTTGACTACGAGGGGCAGGGCGTCAAGATTGAAAAGGACAAGACTCGCGTTATAAGCGTGCATATTCCGAGGACTAATACTCCGATCGACAAGGAGACCTGCGACCGTTCCTACGCGCAGGCGAGGGAATTTTACAGAGAGCGCTTTGGGGTTGATTATCCGTTTGCTTGCTATTCGTGGCTGCTTTATCCTGCGAACAAGGAGATACTTGCTCCCGAGAGCAATACCTACAGATTTATGAGTGAATACGTGGTCATCAAGTCGGACGACAACAACGGAGAGGATCTTTGGCGGCTTTTTGACACCGACGAAAAGGACCCCGACAAGCTTCCCACGGATACGTCGATGCGTCGCAGATACGTCGAGCATCTCAAAAAGGGCGGCAAGGTCGGCTGCGGATTGGGAATCAGGAAAGCCGAGCTTGGGTGAGGCTTTGCTTTGGGCTAAAGAATAAAAAAGGCACTTATGATAACGAATAAAATCGTTTGTCACAAGTGCTTTTTTGTTTGTAATGAATTGACGCTATTTGCTTTGCAAATGAGGCGTCATGAATTGAAGCCTGCGGCTTCATGATTTCTCGTCGGCAAGCCTCCTCCATGATTTGAATTGCCCTGTTATCATGCGTCGAAGACGCAATTCATGAACGAAGTTCAATTCATGGCGCAAGCCAATTCATGTCCGGAGGACAATTCATTATGGGCGCGCCCTTGATAACTTTCGTTATCGGGCGCGCCCACGTTGTACTTTTAATTAGTTGAGCTCTGCGAAGTACTTGATAGTACGAACCATCTGGCTGGTGTAGGAGTTCTCGTTGTCGTACCAAGAAACTACCTGTACCTGATAGGTGTCGTCGTCGATCTTTGCTACCATGGTCTGAGTAGCATCGAAGAGAGAACCGTATCTCATACCGATAACGTCGCTGGATACGATCTGATCCTCGTTGTAGCCGTAGGACTCGTTAGCTGCTGCCTTCATAGCTGCGTTGATGCTGTCCTTGGTTACGTTCTGTCCCTTAACTACTGCTACGAGAATGGTAGTAGAGCCGGTGCAGGTAGGAACTCTCTGAGCAGAGCCGATGAGCTTGCCGTTGAGC
>JAZSGD010000287.1:0-3204 GCA_045532555.1 Eubacteriales bacterium
CAACTTAAAATTATAGTTTTGGTCTTTTCAGATGACGAAAACCGTCGAAAATTCGGCGGTTTTCCCCATTTTATGTGGCTTTTTAGTCGCGCTTTGGCCCTCTGTCGTACCCCCGTACGCCGACGAGAACCAAATCACGCCTTCTACATCTAAATGACGCCGCCCCATATTAGTCCACAAGGGAGGAAAAGATGAGATATTTCACAAAGGAATGGTACAACGACACCTTACTTGCCGAGGTCTGCTTTCAGATGCGGAGCACCTCACAGGCAGATCAGTTCTCCGAAAAGCACTTCAAGTCGCTCTACGAGGGACAGAAAAAGTGGTTTTTGAAGAGCGAAAAGGTCATCGCGAAGCAAAGCAAGGTCAAGTTTGACGCAGCGGCTGCCGAGGCGGCATTTGAGGCGAGCTACAACGAAAACCTTGAGTTTATAAAGAACAATATCCCTGCCGACATTCTCGCAAAGGTCGCTGACGTGCGTGTGCTGGCTATGGGAAGTGCGTCGTACGAGGTCTTCCACGAGATCACGCGCTTTTGCGGTCAGGTCAACCGTCGCTGCGAGGCGGTCAAGGAGGACTACGACGGCGAGGTCGAAAAGCTTGCCGAAAAGCTCGGCTGGTACAAGATAAACTGTCTTAACTGGATACTCAACGCGCCGATCAGCGCGCTTGAGAGAGCTGAAAACGGCAATTTCGTCATCACGACCTCACCCGAATACACCGACGTGTCCTGCAAGGTCACACTTTCGGGCGCGCAGTCAATTCTCTGCCCCGACGAGCTGGTCGGCGCGGCAATTTTGCACCTTGAAATTCTCCCCGCGGGTGAGATGCTCGAGCTCAACCTGCTTTGTATGACTGCGGGCGGCAAGTCGGTCGAGTTTTCGGCGCAAATGACCGATATTGAGACCGAGGATATAACGAACGGTTAAAATTCCCGTTCAACCGATGGTTTCTTCGACAGAAAAAGCCTTGACAACGCTTTGCGTTTGTTGTATAATTATATTCCATACTGAAAAAAGGAGGTGTCCGTTTTGGCTGATAAAAAGGGCGGGCATAAGATAATTGCCCAGAACAAAAAAGCGTATCACGACTATTTCGTGGACGAAAAATACGAGGCGGGCATCGAGCTTTTCGGCACGGAGGTCAAAAGTCTGCGCGCGGGCGCGGTCAATCTCAAGGACTCCTACTGCGACTTCAAGGACGGCGAGCTTTTCGTCGTCGGTATGCACGTCAGTCCCTATGAGCACGGAAATATTTTCAATCGCGACCCTATGCGTAAGCGTAAGCTTTTGATGCACAAGCGCGAGATCCTCAAGCTTTTCGGTCTCGTCGCGCAAAAGGGAGTTTCCCTTATTCCCCTCTCGCTCTATTTCTCAGGCTCTCGCGTAAAGGTTGAGCTCGGGCTCTGTCGAGGCAAAAAGCTCTACGATAAGCGCGATTCGATCGCCAAGCACGATGCCGATCGCGAGATCGAGAGAAGATTGAAGGATAGAGGGTAGAAGTAAGTTGATGCAGAGGATATTTGGGGCGCCTTTTGGAAAAAGGCTCCCCAAACCCCGCGAAAACTTCCAATATTTGGGGTTCTAACAAGGGTGTTTGTTTTCAGCAAGCTGAAAACTCTAATTTTTCGGCAAGCCGAAAAAGTCAGCCTACTGAGATGTAGTTTGTCTTACCGTGTAGAACGCTTTGCGCAAGCAAAGCATATCACTTCAAGCCACAAGGCTTGAAATATCACGTTTGCGAAAGCAAACATATCACTTTTCACGAAGTGAAAAATATAAGAACCTGCTGCGCAGAACCTTGCTGCTCGCAGGCTCACAGCACCGCGCAATCGCTATGCGACGCGCCTTTAGCAAGAAGTTTGTTCGCAGACAAGGCGCAACGGAAAAATCCAGGCGATGCCGTAGCTTTCCCTACGGCGAGCCGATTTTGAGTAGCAACGCCGTATGCGGACAAAATTCGCAGATAAATGGGGGTGTAAAGGTTTCGACGGGGATTTTGAGGTATGATAAGCGGGTAGAGCCGAGTAATCTCTAAAACTGCTCAAACTTTAAAAAATAAACGACAACAACACTGTTGCTATGGCTGCCTAATTGTTGACCCTTCGGGGTTAACAATGGCAGTGCCGCGACCTGCGGGTCGCCCGTTCCTCTCGGTAGGACCACGAACCGAGACTGAGCGTCATTTTAGTGGTGCACGTGCATCGGCTGTTACCGTTGAACCGATCACGCAGAAAGCGGTTGCTTCTTTGCCGAGCCTGAGCATCGGCGCGGCGAAGAAAAAGACTCAATAGATGTTCTGCACCCGGAGAAAGTTGTATCAAGAGGTTTTCGGACAGGGGTTCGACTCCCCTCACCTCCACCAAAAATTAAAGGCACTCCCTTGCGGAGTGCCTTTAATTTTTGCTGTCGGTGAGGGTCGCGAGAAACCTAACGCCAAAACGCTTGCGTTTTGTGCAAAGGTTCTGATTCCCCGTCCTCACCTTTTCATTGAGCTTTACGTGCTATAACGGTGTTCGACTTTTTGCCCTTGCTTTACTGCCACGGGCGGCTGGCACTACCGTTTCTCCAGCGCTGTCCTTGTGATAGGGCATTACGTCGCGAAAATTGATGGTGGAGATACCCAAACACACAAAATTATTTGTAATTTTTATTTATCATTCAAAATCAACTTTTATATACTTGAATATTTTTCCAGATTATGTTATAATTATAAAAAATATAAGGAGGCGTTTATGGATTGGAATATTGTTTCTGCCATAGGCACGATTTTGGCAGCAGTTGTAGGTGTTATTGGTATTTGGATCAATATTTGGGAAAAGCAAAGAAAACCTAATGTCAAAATAGGCTTTGTCCCAGATGCAGTAATATATATTTCTAACAATTCACAGAGGACAGTAGCAATAACAAAGATAATTTATTCTGTTGATAATCATATTTTTTTAGTAGAATACCTCACTGGCTTAGAAGAACTATTTTTAATGCCAGCAACAACTCATAGTTATAAAATAAATAAGCAAAATGTTTATAATTCATACATTCAACATCAAATGGACCTATTAGGATGTAACGATAAACAAATAATAATTACGCTTTTTGATAATTATGATCGCAAGAACAGAATAAAAACCGGGGCATCTATTGATATATTTTACAAATAGTATTACTTCAAACAAGTATCAAGTTTTATTGTTATAACTATCAT
>JAZSGD010000307.1:0-3074 GCA_045532555.1 Eubacteriales bacterium
GTCAGCGTTGGGAACGTAAACTCCCATTCCGTAATTTGTCGTAGCGTTCACCCAAGCGCACCAAGCCTCCGTGTTAGACTGTCTGAGCGTAAACGTGCAGTCTGCCGCATACCTGGAATCGCCCCAGAAATTAAGACTGCCTTCATACGACAACTCGCCGCCCGTCCAGGGGTCAATTCCGTCATACCATACGAACGTGTCAAGATAACTTACCGTGTAGAATGCGGGTATCTCCTGAGTTGTAACGGGATGAGCCCAGCCCGAGAAATCAACAAAGCGGTTCTTGACCTCAATGTGATCATCGTGAAGTATGTACCAGTTCTCCATATAGCTGGGAGTTATAGCACCGTTGAGCGACCAGTCCTGAGGCTGACCCTTGATATAAATACTGTTATCGGTAACTACGATGTCAATAATACGGCTGTCGTTTCCGTATTTGTCACCACCCTGTACGGGGTTGTAATTCCACTGCGCGTCGTTGAACTCACCGGGCTCGTAAACACCGGGAATAGTAGGAGTGCCGTAGTAGGACTGCTGAATAAGTCTTCCCTCGTCGGCCTTATTTACAAGGTTGTCAAGTCCCTCAATATCACAACTAAGATCGGCAATATAGCAGATCGCGCCACCCCAGCTCATATCAACGCCGAGCTTAAACCTATCATTGTTGATATAGTACTTGGTATTGCCGTAGCTTCCGGTATAGCACTCGATCTTTTCTGTCGAAACGTGATAAAGAGTAAAGGAAGCCTTCTTGTTCTCGCACGTGTCAACAACTATCTTCGTAATAGAGGTAGCGGTCTTCTTGTCAAGATAATCAAGGATCAGACCCGAAAAATCGCCCTCTCCCTTCTCAACGAAGAAATCAGCAACGGTCTCCTCACCGATGTGATTTTTATAGGTCACGTAAATATGCACGGGAGCGTTAGATCTGTAATTCAGTGTCAACCGGTTAAATTTCTCCGAGAACGTATCTGCGGAGAACTCAAACTCAAGACCCGAATAGAAGACGAATGCCGTATCGTTTACTTTCTCGTATCCGCTTACCGTGTAGGCAAGTCCCTTCGTCGTGGTAACTGTAGCCACACCGTCAGCCTCTTCAACGGTCATCTCAGGCACAACGAATTCAGTTTCCTCTTCGGTCGTGCCCTCGGTCGAACCTGCAGTGGTTCCCTCAGTCGTTCCCTCGGCAGTGCCGGTTGTGGTTTCGGTCGTCTGCTCGGTCTCTTGATCTCCGTCGCCGTTACAAGCAACGAGCGAAGCAAGAGTTGCAAGACACAAAATAAAAGCTAATATTCTTAAAATTTGGGATTTCATAAACTCATCTCCACATGAATTTTATTGTACTTACATTGTACCACAAAATCACTCGCATGTCAACAAGCACATAAAAATAACCTGCCACCAAAGTCAACGAAAAAGCAAGCACAGGGATTTCTCGGTGAAATTCTTGTGCTTGTCCTTTTTAGAGCCTTTTCCTTTTATGCTGCTCTCCTATCTCCGATTTTTCTGCTGGCGGCAGAACAGCCTTTCGACGGTCTAAAGGTTCGGTTCAATCGAACCGAACCTTTAGATATTCTCATTGCACCTTGCCGATTTCTTCTCAGACCGTAACGGTCCAAAACTGCCTTATCGCCATGATCACTTAAGCTCGATAGACTTAACGTAGATCACGTCGTCAACTGCCGCGCCGCTGAAATAGTCAAATCTTATCTGGTTGATCGTACCCGACCAGAAAGCCAAGCCCGAAACGTCGATAGTCAGGGTGTGATATTCGCCGTCAGCAACAAGCGGATTGGTAACACTCTTACCGCCAACCGCGCTGGTAGTCGTTCCGGCAGACAAGAAGAGCTCCATGATGTAATTCGTCGTGGAATTGGTGGTCGGGATCATATAGACCACCTCTATCGTGCCGTAATTATCTGCGTTGTAGATCGCCTGCGAGCTACCGAACTCAATAGCCGCATAGGGATCCCCACCGGTCACAGTGCACTTAAGCGCCTGCTCGGTTGCATCGTATTCAAGCGTCGTATTGTTGGGGTTTGTGAAAATACCACAATACTTTTCATTGGAGAAATCCATATCGGAGAGATCAAGATCGCCGTCGGGATAGCGCATCGATACGCTATTCTTCTCAAGTGCCTCGTTAGTGGCAAAGTCCTTATTTTCCGTAAACGTATTACGGATCTCATCAACTGTTCCCGTAGCGATCATATAGCTGTATTCAAGCGCATCGTACGAAACGAGCTTGAGCTTTTTGAGAGGCGCAACGTATCCGCAAGCACCGTCATCGGGATCCATAGTGCCGTTATAAGCGTTTCTTCCTGCGAAGAATACGTCAGCGTTGGGAACGTAAACTCCCATTCCGTAATTTGTCGTAGCGTTCACCCAAGCGCACCAAGCCTCCGTGTTAGACTGTCTGAGCGTAAACGTGCAATCTGCCGCATATCTGGAATCTCCCCAGAAATTAAGACTGCCTTCATACGACAGCTCGCCGCCCGTCCAGGGGTCAATTCCGTCATACCATACGAACGTGTCAAGATAGCTTACGGTGTAGAACGCAGGTATTTCCTGCGTCGTCACAGGATGATTCCAACCCGAGAAATCAACGAAACGGTTCTTGACCTCAATGTGATCATCGTGAAGTATGTACCAGTTCTCCATATAGCTGGGGGTGATAGCGCCGTCGAGCGACCAGTCCTGAGGCTGACCCTTGATGTAAATACTGGTATCGGTAACTACGATGTCAACAATACGGCTGTCGTTTCCGTATTTGTCACCACCCTGAACGGGGTTGTAATTCCACTGCGCTCCGTTGAACTCACCGGGCTCGTAAACACCGGGAATAGTAGGTGTGCCGTAGTAGGACTGCTGAATAAGTCTTCCCTCGTCGGCCTTGTTTACAAGGTTTTCAAGTCCCTCGATATTACAAGTAAGATCGGCAATATAGCAGATCGCTCCGCCCCAGCTCATGTCAACTCCGAGCTTGAAACTGTCGTTGTTGATATAGTACTTGGTATTGCCGTAGCTTCCGGTATAGCACTCGATCTTTTCTGTCGAAACGTGATAAAGAGTAA
>JAZSGD010000163.1:0-1718 GCA_045532555.1 Eubacteriales bacterium
ATCGCAAACTGGTGGATCTTGGTCATCTGTGCGATGATGGGCGCGGGAGCGCAGGCATAGCCCATTCTCCAGCCCGTCATCGAGTAGCTCTTTGAAAAGCCGTTTATAAGCACGGTCCGCTCTCTCATTCCTTCAACAGAAGCGATAGAGACGTGGCGCTTACCGCCATAAGTCAGCTCGGAATATATCTCGTCGGAGAGCACGCAGATGTTTGTATCACGCAGCACCTCCGCGATTGCCTCAATATCCTCCTTTTCCATAACTGCACCCGTAGGATTGCATGGGAAAGGAAAGACAAGCAGCTTGGTCTTATCGGTTATTGCTTCACGGAGCTCGTCCGCGGTAAGACGGAATTCATTTTCTGCCTTGAGTTCAACGATAACGGGAGTACCGCCCGCGAGCCTGACTATCGGCTCGTAGCAAACGAAGCTCGGCTGAGGTATAATGACCTCGTCTCCGGGAGCGACAAGCGCGCGGATAGCTCCGTCGATGCCCTCGCTTCCTCCGACCGTAACGAGAACCTCGTTATCCGCATTGTAGCTGACGCTGTAACGGCGCGCGATATACTTACAGATCTCTCGTCTGAGCTCGATAAGACCTGCATTCGACGTATATCTCGTTTTACTGTTTTCGAGAGACTTTATTCCCTCTCGTCTGATATGCCAGGGCGTTGGAAAATCGGGCTCACCAACTCCAAGAGAAATGACACCCTCCATGCCTGCGGCTATATCGAAAAATTTTCTTATACCCGACGGCTTTATATCGTTGACGACCGTGGGATTAAGTATACGATCGTAATCTATCATAAGGAATAAGCCCCTCTGTCGTCCTGCTCTCCGTCTACGAGCTCTACGTCAAGCTCCTTGTAGCGACGAAGGACGAAATGTGTTGCCGTGGAGGTCACCTCGCGCATAGTTGCAAGCTCCTTTGCTACGAACCTTGCTACCTCCTGGAAGGTCTTTCCCTTTACGATAACGCAGAGGTCATACGAGCCCGACATAAGATAGACTGTCTCGACCTCTTTATATTTCATTATGGTCTCGGCGATCTTCTCAAAGCCGAATCTATCCTGAGGAATGACCTTTAACTCAATGAGCGCGGAAACAGAGGCATTATCAAGCTTTTCCCAGTCGATGACAGCCTTATAGCCTCTTATAAGTCCTGCTACTTCGAGCTCCTTGATTTCGTCTGTGACCTCTTTTACGGAAAGTCCCGTCATTGTTGCGATATCCTCGATAGAGCAACGCGCGTTGTCAGCGAGTATTTTAAGAACCGTTGTATTCATATTTTTCTCCGTTTGGTTTTTAATAAATTTCAGGGGCGCAAACAAAGCTGCCTGCACCCCTCAAAATTCGGTCAGACCCATTGCAAGTCAAAAGATTGCCGATGGGGCACCAACTAATTATCTATCAAAGATACTTCTTTACGATATCGCTTGCTTCCTCCGTGGGAATAGAGGACGTGATAACTACGTTTACGCCGATCTTGCTTGTGAGCTCGTCAACTTCCTTAAGGAATGCCTCGAAGCCTACGATGTCGTTGTTCGCGATCTTGAGTGCGGAATCTATAAAGAGATCGGTAACGTCGTGGTTGCTTGCAAGAATACCCGCAACAAATCCATACAGAGCCTCTGCGTCGAATACGAGATACTCGTTAGTGTTGATAAGACGTACGGTGTGGCTGATATCGAAGCGGAGACCTACTCCCTTTTCGATACA
>JAZSGD010000240.1:0-14425 GCA_045532555.1 Eubacteriales bacterium
TATCGCGCGTGGGTCTCGATAATGTACGCCTGCAATAATTTCTGCACGTACTGTATCGTTCCTTACGTTCGCGGTCGCGAGAGAAGCCGAAGACCCGAGGATATTATCGCCGAGGTCAAGGGCTTGGTTGAAGCGGGATACAAGGATATAACACTGCTCGGTCAGAACGTCAACAGCTACGGCAAGGACGCTAAGAGCGACGATGGTGAGGTTTACGATTTTGCCGATCTGCTTGCTGATATTGACAAGATCGAGGGCGACTATCACATCCGCTTTATGACGAGTCATCCGAAGGATGCGTCGGACAAGCTGATCGACGTGATCGCATCCTCAAAGCACGTGGCGCATCAGTTCCATCTGCCGATGCAGTCGGGAAGCGATCGTATTCTCAAGGCGATGAACCGCCACTACGACACAGAAAAATATCTTCGTACGGTTAATTATCTTCGTGAGAAGGTGCCCGACGTTACGATCTCGTCGGATATTATCGTCGGTTTCCCGGGCGAGAGCGACGAGGATTTCGAGGCGACACTCGAGATGCTTCGCAAGGTCAGATTTGATATGACCTACTCGTTTATTTATTCGCCGAGAAAGGACACGCCTGCGGCGGCGATGGAGTGTCAGATCCCCGACGCTATCAAGGGTGAGCGAATGAATCGTTTGCTTGAAACCCAGAACGAGATCGCGCTTGAGAAGAACAAGCCGCTTGAAAATAAGATATTGAAAGTTCTTTGCGACGGAAAGAGCAAAAACAACGAAAACGTGTATTCGGGTCGTACGGAGGGCAACAAGATAGTGCTTTTTGACGGAAATGAGAGCGACACGGGCAAATTCGTTGATATTTTGATCACTCGCGCGGAGACATTTGCGCTTTACGGCGAAAAAGTAGAAAAATAACGGAAGGAATTAAGAAAATGAGCATATACGCACTTGCAGCCGAGCTTGGCAAAGCAATCAAAGCGGATGAGAGAATGATCCGCATGGAAAAAGCCAAGGAGGCATACGAAAAAAGCGAGAAGATCAACAATCTTCTGATGGAATACGGTATTCAGCAGCAGGCTTTGACCACCATGGGCGACTCTGCCGACATTGACACCGATGCGCTTGCAAGAATTCAGGACAGGATCGACGAGATATACGGTATGATCACTACCGACCCGCTTTTCGTTGAGCTTGACGCGGCGCAGAACGACGTTAACGAGCTTATGGAGACGGTCAACAACACGATAATGTTCAACGCGACGGGTAAGACCCCGTGTAATCACGATTGCTCTACCTGCGGCGGTTGCCACTAAGCAAAAGCCGTTGGCTTTTGCAGTGAAATATTTTGCTTTGCAAAATTGAAATGTTGCTTTGCAACGTGAAATGCTCTCTTTGAGAGCGTGAAATCTACGGCTTTGCCGTAGGTGATAAACAAATAACAGAAGCGAGGAAACCGCTATGACTCCGATGATGGAGCAATATTTTGAGATAAAAAATCAATACAAGGACTACCTGCTTTTTTACCGTCTTGGTGACTTTTACGAGATGTTTTTTGACGATGCTATCGTCGCATCCCGTGCTCTTGGACTCACTTTGACAGGTAGAGACTGCGGCGAGGCGGAGCGTGCGCCGATGTGCGGCGTTCCGTTTCATTCGGTCGACACCTATATCGGTGAGCTTATAAAGCAGGGATTTAAGATTGCTATCTGCGAGCAGATGGAAGATCCCGCGCAGGCGAAGGGAATAGTAAGGCGCGACGTTATTCGCGTTATTACTCCCGGCACGCTTATTGAGTCGGATCTGCTTCCCGATAAGAAAAATAACTATCTTTGCTCGCTTTATATGGGCGAGTTTGAATATGGAGTCTGCTTCTGCGATATTTCTACCGCGGAGATCTACGCGACCTCGTTTTCGGGCACGAATATGGATTCGAGGCTTCTTAACGAGCTTGGAACATATATGCCTGCGGAGATAATTTCTAATCTTGGTGCTTCTAAATTTAAGGAGACCGCCGAGTTTATAAAGAATCGCATAGGTGCGATGCTGAATGACAATCAGCCCTTCAGATTTGAGCTTGACGCTTGTCTTGACAGAGTAAAGACTCAGTTTGAGGAGACCTTGCGAGAGGGAGATCTTGACGACAGAGCGCTTGTTTGCGCGGTCGGAGCGATGCTTGATTACGTTCGCGACACGCAGAAGAAGGACGTTGGATATATCAATAAGCTCAATATTTATTCCGACGGTCAGTATCTTGAGATGGACGTTAACACGCGCAGAAATCTTGAGCTTGTAGAGTCTATGAGAGCGAAGGAAAAGAAGGGAACTCTTCTCTGGGTGCTCGACAAAACGCGTTCTTCACTTGGTGCACGCTTGCTTCGCAAATGGGTGGAGCATCCGCTGATCAATGCCTCTGCGATCGTAAAAAGACAGAATGCGGTCGAGGAGCTTTACAACAGCTTTATGCTTCGTGAGCAGATAAGCGAGCTGCTTGATAACGTGCTCGATCTTGAGAGACTTATAACCAAGATAGTTTACGGCTCGGCAAACGGAAAGGATCTTCGCGCCGTTGCCAACACGATCCGCATACTTCCCGAGCTTAAGGCGCTCATATCCTCGTGCACCTCGGACGAGATGCGAAGAATATACGAGGAGCTTGACACACTTGAGGATATTTGCTCTCTTATCGACCGCGCGATCAAAGAGGACGCGCCCTTCTCAGTCCGCGAGGGTGGAATCATCAGCGACGGATACAATGAGAGAGTCGATGAGCTCCGCGCGATCGTCGAAAATGGCGACGAGTGGAAGGAGCAGATAGCCGAGCGCGAGCGTGAGGAGACGGGAATTAAAAACCTCAAGGTCGGATACAACAAGGTGTTCGGCTTCTACATAGAGGTCACGCGTTCACAGTACGAGCTCGTTCCCGACAGATATATTCGTAAGCAGACGCTTGCAAACTGCGAAAGATATATTACCGAGGAGCTCAAGGAGATGGAGTCCAAGGTACTGGGCGCTTCCGAGAAGCTCTGCTCACTTGAATACGAGCTTTTCTGCGACGTTCGTGCGACGGTTGCCGACAACAGCGTGCGTATTCAGAAGGTGGCGGCGCTCATCGCCGAGACCGACGTTTACTACAGTCTTGCTACCGTTGCTGCGAAGAACAGATACGTTCGTCCCGAGGTGAATTCCTTGGATGATATAGTTATTAAGGATGGACGACATCCCGTGGTCGAGCAGTTCGTCAAGGATTCGTATTTCGTTCCCAACGATACTAAGCTCAATATTACCACCGACCGCTTGCTGCTTATTACCGGTCCTAATATGGCGGGTAAGTCGACTTATATGAGACAGGTGGCTATTATTGTTCTGATGGCGCAGATGGGATCGTTCGTTCCTGCCGCAGAGGCGACTGTGGGCATTACGGACAAGATCTTTACCCGTGTCGGCGCGTCTGACGATCTGGCATCGGGTCAGTCGACCTTTATGCTCGAGATGAACGAGGTGGCATACATACTTAAGAACGCGACGAGAAAGAGTCTTATCATTTACGATGAGGTCGGACGAGGTACGTCTACCTTTGACGGAATGAGCATCGCGCGAGCGATCGTTGAATACACGGCGAGCCGTAAGATCGGCGCAAAGACGCTTTTCGCGACACACTATCACGAGCTGACGTCGATGGAGAAGGAATTTGACGGTATCGTTAACTACAACGTTGCCGCCAAAAAGCGCGGAGACAGTATCACATTCTTGCGCAAGATCGTTCGCGGATCGACCGACGACAGCTACGGTATCGAGGTTGCAAAGCTCGCGGGACTTCCCAATGAGGTCATAAAGCGCGCCAAGGAGGTGCTCGCTACCGTTGAGGAAAGCGCGAAGAACATCAAGCTCACCGACAGAGAGGAAAAGACCGTCGAAAAGGATGATACGCTTATCACCTTTGACGACTGCTTATCCGATCAGGTTATCGCAGAGATCAAAAACACAGACGTGAATACGCTCTCGCCCTATGAGTGTATGTCGTTGATCTTCGATTGGAAAAAGAGACTAGGTTGAGTTATTTATAGAATAAATTTTGAAAGGAGGCGGATACAATGGGAGTTATAAACGTACTGTCCTTTGAGGTTGCTAACCTTATCGCCGCGGGCGAGGTCGTTGACAGACCTGCTTCGGCTATCAAGGAAATGATTGAAAATTCAATAGACGCGGGCGCAAAGCATATTACCGTTGAGATACAAAACGGCGGAATTACATTTATGCGAATATCCGACGACGGATGCGGAATGGATCCGACCGATCTGCCTCTTGCGATCAAGCGACACGCGACGAGTAAGATCAAGAATGCGGAGGACCTTGACGGTATTTGCACTCTCGGATTCCGAGGGGAAGCGTTGGCTGCCATTTCGGCGGTCTCGAGGCTTCGTATTATCTCGAAAACTCGTGGGTCTACTATGGGTGCGGAGCTTGTTGTCGATTGCGGTGAGCAGATCTCGCTTAGCGAACGCGGATGCTCCGACGGAACTACTATTATAGTTGAGGATCTTTTTGCTAACGTTCCCGCGCGCCGTAAGTTCTTGAAGCGTGACGTGACCGAAACTACGGCGGTTTGTGCTAACGTGGAAAAGATCGCGCTGTCTCATCCCGAGATCGCTTTCAGATTGATCACAGACGGGCAGATAAGGCTTGAAACCGCAGGCGACGGCAAACTTTTCAGCGCGATATATGCCGTCTTCGGCAGAGATTTTGCCAATAGGTTGATCGAGGTCGACGGAGAGTTTGACGGTATATCGGTCAAGGGATTTGTCGGTCGCTCGGACAACGTCAAGAGCAACAGAAACTACGAGAATTTTTACATAAACAAGCGTTTTGTAAAAAGCAGGACCGCAAGCGCGGCTATTGAGCAGGCATTCGTGTCGTATATGCCGTCCGAGAAGTTTCCTGTGTGTGTTTTGTTTATTTCGCTTCACCCCGGTCGCGTAGACGTAAACGTTCACCCTGCGAAGCTTGAGGTGAAATTCTCAAACGAGAAGCCTGTTTTTGAGGCGATATATTATGCGGTGAGACAGGCGCTCGAGCAAAACACCGCGCGACCTGAGATCGAGATGCCGAAGGGAACTTCGGGTGGGATCAGAATGTCGGATGCTTTCATACCCGTTGAACGTGAGAAGTCCTTGAAATCAAGGCAGATCACGATAGAAACGCAGGGGGCGATTAAGCCTAACGTATCTATTAACGGTGATTCTAAACCGAGTGTTTCCGTTCAAACTCCAATCAAGCCGAGCACTCTTCAGGTCAATACACCTGAAGCTGCATCTATCAAGAAGAACGACAATCCGACATTTATTAAGATCACGGCGGAGCAGTACGTGCGCGAGATAATGCAGTACGACGACACGCCGTCAAAGGTCGAGCAGGATTCAACATCTTCGCCCAAGCCTGTGAATGATGAAACTAAAAGGGTATCAGATACACACGACGCATCGATGGCGCAGTCGAAGGTAGGTGTCGGGGCTATTGCGAGTACTCCTATAGAAGCGGAGTCGACTCAAGCACCCGAACCCGTAAAGATCGAATACCGAATTGTTGGTGAGGTCTTTAATTCCTACATATTGGTTGAGCTGAGCGAGAAAATGCTGATAATAGATAAGCACGCCGCACACGAGCGAATTATCTTTGAGCAGCTCAAGAAAAATATGTATTCGCAAAAGCTGTCGTCGCAGCTTCTGATGCTTCCGATAGACATTATGCTTATGAGCGACGAGGTTTCGGTAATTGAAGAATACCGAGGAGAGCTTGAGGCGGTTGGATTTGAGTTTTCCTGCTCGCGCAACACGGTATCGGTTACGGCTATTCCCGTTGGCATTGAACAAGATGCGGTCGGAGATATGTTTGCGGTTGTAGCGGATAGGATCAAAAACGGTACGGGTAAGGTTGAGCTGACGAGAAATATAATTTTCGAGAAGGCGCTTTATCAGGCATCGTGCAAGGCTGCTATAAAAGCCGGCAGAGAATACGCAAAGGGGCATGGCGAATGGTTGGTCGAGAAGCTGATGGAGCTGCCAGACATAACATTCTGTCCTCACGGCAGACCCGTTGCGATGGAAATGTCTAAAAAGAATATCGACAGACAATTTGAAAGAACTTAAGCTTTGAGGATTTGCTCAACACAGCGATATAATGCGCCTTGTTATGAGTGAATGCGAGAGGTTACTTAATAAAAATACCGCGTCACTTTGGTTTGTGTCTGCGGAAAAAGGAGCAAAGTTATGTTTGAACTTTTAGCACAGGATGGCAGAGCGCGCAGAGGCGTTTTGCACACCGTACACGGCGACATACAAACGCCTGTGTTTATGAACGTCGGTACCTGCGCCGCTATTAAGGGCGGTGTTTCTACCATGGAGCTCAACGACGAGCTTGATTGTCAGGTTGAGCTTTCCAATACTTATCACCTGCATATTCGTCCCGGTGATAAGCTTATTTATGAAATGGGCGGTCTTCACAAGTTTATGAATTGGAAAAAGCCTATTCTGACCGACTCGGGTGGATTCCAGGTCTTTTCTCTGGCTCAGCTTCGTAAAATTACCGAGGAGGGAGTAAGATTCCAGTCCCATATCGACGGTAAGAGAATATTTATGGGTCCTGAGGAGAGTATGCAGATACAGTCTAACCTAGCGTCGACAATCGCTATGGCGTTTGACGAGTGTATCGAGAATCCCGCACCCTATAAGTACGTAAGGAATTCGATCGACAGGACGACTCGTTGGCTTGAGCGTTGCCGCGCCGAGATGGACAGACTCAATTCGCTTCCCGAAACCATCAACAAGCATCAGATGCTTTTCGGTATTAATCAGGGCGGCACTTACGAGGATCTTCGTATCGAGCATATGCAGAGAATTGCTGAGATAAACTGCGAGGGTTACGCTATCGGCGGTCTTGCAGTCGGTGAGGAGACAGAGGAGATGTACCGTATCATCAATGCGGTAGAGCCTTTTATGCCTAAGGATAAGCCGAGATATCTTATGGGTGTTGGTACGCCATGCAACATTCTTGAGGCGGTGCATATGGGCGTTGATTTCTTTGATTGCGTTATGCCCTCGAGAAATGCGCGTCACGGCAACCTTTTCACTTGGGAGGGAAAGATGAATCTTCTCAATGAAAAGTACGCCAAGGACCCAAGACCCATTTCCGAGTCATGTGACTGTCCTGCTTGCCGCAATTATAGCCGATCCTATATAAGACATCTTATAAAGGCGAAGGAATCGCTTGGTATGAGACTTGCGGTAGCGCACAATCTGTATTTCTACAACAACCTTACGAAGAAGATAAGAGAGGCGCTTGACGGCGGCTATTTCGAAAGCTTCTATCAGAAATATCACATAGCGCTTGGAGAGCGAAATCCCGACTGATATGATAAAATGCGTAATTTTTGATATGGATGGGACTCTTATTGACACGGAGCCGTTATATGAGAAGGCTTGGGTCGATATAGGAGAAAAGTGGGGACTTTCAGGCATGAAAGAGAAGTATCCGCTTATCGTTGGCAGAAGCATCGAATCTATATGCTTGATGATGAAGGGCTGGTTTGGCGATGATTTTGACGCGAACGGATTTTTCGCAGAGCGTATGCAGTGCTTCGTCAGGCTTATCGAAAGTGAGGTTCCTCTTAAGGATGGGTGTATGGAGCTGCTTGAATATTTGAAGCGGCAAGGTATACCTATGGCGATCGCGACCTCGACTCCTATGTACATCACAAGCAGCAATATGGAAAAGACGGGGATAGGAAAATATATGGATGCGGTGGTTACCGCCGAGTCGGTCAGAAACGGAAAGCCCGCGCCCGATATTTTTCTTGAAGCTGCAAGACAAATCGGCGCAGATCCTTTATACACGGTCGTTTGCGAGGACTCGATAAACGGTATACGTGGAGCATATAGAGCCAAAATGAAGCCGATAATGGTCATTGACCGATTAGCTCCGACCGAGGAGACCGACATGCTGTGCTTTGCAACATGCAAGGATCTGCTTGAAGTTAAAGAGCTTATACAAAAAGAAAACAAATTAATTTAAATTCAATTTTTGGAGGATATTATTATGAAAAAACAAGGTGTATTTGGATTGGTAGCAGGAATCACGATGGGTGTTGCTGCAGCAGTAGCAGGCGGTCTTGCAGCAGCTAAGGTCGTTAAAGAGATCAGAAGCGATCTTGATCAGACCGACTTCGTTTCTCCCAACGGAGACAACGTAGTTACCATCAAATACGGTGCGTCTGACTTTGCCAACGGTCTTACTTTGGTAAAAATACAGGCTTATACCGAAAATTCCGATGACAGTTGTGATTTTGCTCTGCTTGCAGGCAAGAATTCGGGTGCTTTCAGCTGTGAATGGAAGGATAACGAACATTTCGAGCTCCTAGTTGGATCGAGAAAGCGCAAGCAGTGCTGCGACGTCGATTTTGAGGGCGAGGAGATCGTTATCAGCTACTATTTGAACAAGGAAGTTGATGAAGCTCCCGTACAGGAATGCGACGAGGTTGTTGAAGAGACTGCTGAAGAATGATCGATCTTTTCGAATCATAAATTCAATAAATTGAAATTTGATGAAATTCGAACGGAGGCAAATAAAAATGATTTCAAGAATTTTATTGGAAGACGTTCTTGCCGTTGCAATGTCTACGGGTGCCGACTTTGCAGAGATCTATGCGGAAAAGACGAGAAATAACGGAATCCGCTTTCTTGACGGCAAGATAGACACTGCAAGTGACGATATGGTGTCGGGTGTTGGTATCCGTGCTTTTATCGGTACAAGAACCGTTTACGCTACCACTACCGATTTTTCTCGCTCGGGTCTTATCCGTTGTGCAAGAGCTGTTGCGGACGCTCTCGGAGAGAGCAAGGCTTCGGTCAGCATCAACCTGACCGAGAGAATTTTCCCCAACATTCATCCTGTTAAGATCATCCCCGGAAGTACCCCCATAAGCACGAGAACAGATATTCTCAAGGAGGCTTGCTTTGCGGCGAAGGAAAGAGACGAGAAGATAAAGCAGGTTATGGGTAACCTTTCATCTGTTGATCATACAATCCTTATTGCTAACAGCGAGGGACTTTATACGACCGACAGACACGTCAGAACAAGAATCGCCGTAAGCGCGGTTGCAGTATCGCCCGACGGCAGCGACAATCAGTCCGGCAGCGCTTCTCCCGGACGTGGAATGGGTCTTGAGATGTTCGATTTCATCGATCCCAAGAGCGTCGGTATTAAGGCGGCGGATCAGGCTCTCGTAAATCTTCGTGCGGACTACTGTCCCGCAGGACAGATGACCGTTGCGATCGAGAACGGCTTTGGTGGAGTTATTTTCCACGAGGCTTGCGGTCACTCGCTTGAGGCTACGAGCGTTGGTACAGGCACGTCGCAGATGTGCGGCAAGCTTGGTCAGCAGATTGCAAACGTTAAGGTAACCGCCATCGACGACGGAACTATCCCCGGCGCGTGGGGCTCTGTTAACATTGACGACGAGGGTCATCCTACCCAGAAGAATATTCTTATAGAAAACGGTATTCTCAAGAGCTATATGATCGACCGTCTCGGCTCTCGCAGAATGGGAATGGCTATGACGGGTAACGGAAGACGCCAGAGCTTTATGTACGAGCCTACCTCGAGAATGACCAACACCTTTATTGCCAACGGCACCGACAAGAACGAGGATATTATCGCTTCTATCGAGTACGGTCTTTACGCTAAAAGCATGGGCGGCGGATCCGTTAATCCCCTTACGGGTGAGTTTAACTTCGGTGTAAGCGAGGGTTATATCATTAGAAACGGTAAGATCTGTGAGCCAGTAAGAGGAGCTTCGCTCGTTGGTACGGGATCCCAGATACTTATGGACATCGATATGGTCGGACAAAATCTTGAGACTGCGCAAGGAATGTGCGGTTCTTCAAGCGGAAGCGTTCCTACAGACGTAGGTCAGCCGCTTATCCGTGTATCAAAGATCACAGTAGGAGGTCGCTGATATGAATTTTACAGAAATTAAGGATATTATCATTTCCGCTTGTGAAAAGCATGGTATTGAGGAATACGAGGTTTATTACACGGTTGGCGAGGATATCTCTGCCGAGACTCTTAAGCAGGAGGTCAGTGCCTTTAGCTCGGGCGAGAGCGCAAAGGTTTATTTCCGTTGTCTCGTAGACGGTCACATGGGTTATGCTTCCAGCAGCTACTTCGATGCTGACGAGCTTGAGGATCTTGTTCTTCGCGCGGCAGATAACGCGAAGATCATTGAAAATAATGACGTTGTAGTTATCTTCAAGGGCTCTGAGTCCTATGCAAAAACTACTGCTCCCGAGCCTGCGGCTATCGAGGCGGCAGAGCTTAAGAAGTGTGCTCTTGATCTGCAGAAGGCAACTTACGCTGTTGACAGCGCGGTTGTTGATGGAACGCAGTCGATCGCTATCTCCTTCAAGAACGAGATGTATCTTTACAACTCGCACGGTCTGGAGCTTTCAAACCGCGTGGGTATGTCGGGCTGCTACGTTGCTGCAGTCGTAAATAAGGACAGCGAAGCAAGAGATAATTTTGAATTCGCTGAAAATATTTATAGTGATGATGCAAAAAAACTTCCCGCTAAAGCGGTTCAGGGCGCGCTTGATAAGATCGGCGCTACCGAAATTCCCACCGGCAAATATAATGTCGTTATCGACGGAACGCAGATGCGTTCGCTTTTGTCGGCTTTCTCGTCTGCTTTCTCGGCTAAAAATGCACTTCTTGGTATGTCCAGACTTGCAGGCAAGGAAGGTCAGAAGATCGCGGCGGATATCGTTACTATCACCGACGATCCCATGAGAGAGGGTTGTCCCGTTCAGACGAATTTCGACGACGAGGGTGTTGCTACCCACAAAAAGACGGTAATTGAAAACGGTGTTCTCAAGACTATGCTTTACGACCTCACCACCGCTATCAAGACCGGCAAGGAGACCACTGGTAACGGTCGTCGAGGAGGTAATATTGCTCCTTATAACTTTGGTATTTGCGCCGGCAGTGAAACTCTTGACGAGCTTTTCGCCAAGGTGGGCGACGGAATCTACGTAACCGGAGTCAAGGGACTTCACGCGGGCGCTAATGCCATTACCGGTGATTTCTCGGTTGAGAGTGAAGGCTTTATCATCAAGGACGGCAAGAAGGCAGGCCCTGTTAAGTCCTTTACGATCGCGGGTAATTTCTTCAATATGCTTATGGAGATCGACTCGCTTTCGAATGAGGTTAAATGGGGAATCCCAGGTGGATTTACGGTCTTCGGTTCTCCCGACGTTCTCGTTAAAAACATGAGTATTGCAGGAAAATAAAAGATAAATTGTAAATTCTCTTGAAAATTTACAAAAAATAGGCGTTTTGTCGGTAGTATATGAAAAAAACTATTGACAAGACGCCGTTTTTTCTGTATAATTAAATAAGGTGTAATAATATATTATTTAAAATGCGGTAAATTTTTAATATTTACAGTTTTTAATGATTATTATTTGATTGAGTCGGTAAATTATAACCGTTATCAATAAATTTCGCGGGCTGTTTGAGGCGGTATGCCCGTGCGATATACCTGATATTGCCTTGAAAAATAACAAATTAAGGAGGTGTAAAGAGGGGAAATGAGAACAGAAATAGTGATACTTATAAGCGTCTTGTGCGCTATTGGCGGTATTGCTCTTGGATTTCTTATCGGATTTATCATCAGAAAGAAGATAGGCGAAGCGAAGATTGGCTCCGCAGAGGCAGAGGCTTCTAAGATACTTAACGAGGCCAAAAAAAATGCCGAGTCTGCAAAGAAGGAGTCCTTGATTGAGGCTAAGGAAACGATCATGGCTCAAAGAAATGAGCTTGACCGAGAGATCAAGGAAAGAAGAAACGAAATTACCCGTACGGAAAATCGTTTGACCAAAAAAGAAGAAACGCTCGACAAAAAGTCCGAGGCTCTTGAAAGAAAAAACGAGGTTCTGGATAAGAAGATCAAGGATTACGAGGCTTTGCAGGACAAAGCTAACGAGATGACCGGTGAGCAGATCAAAAAGCTCGAAGAGATCTCGGGTTATTCTTCCGAAAGAGCGAAGGAAGAGCTTATCGAGCGAGTTGAGTCTGAGGCTAAGCACGAGCTTGCTCAGAAGCTTGACGAGCTTGAAACTCAGTTCAAAGAAGAGGCTGACGAAAAGGCAAAGAATATTTTGTCGCTCGCTATTCAGAGATATGCTTCCGATCACGTTTCCGAGGCTACCGTTTCCAGTGTGGCTTTGCCCAGCGAGGAGATGAAGGGTAGAATTATAGGTCGTGAGGGAAGAAATATTCAGAAGATCGAAACTCTTACGGGAGTCGAGCTGATTATTGACGATACCCCCGAGACCATAACCTTGTCGGGATTTGATCCCGTCAGACGAGAGGTTGCAAGAATTGCTCTTGAAAGACTTATCTCGGACGGACGTATTCACCCCGCGAGAATCGAGGAAATGGTCGAAAAAGCTCAAAAGGAAGTTGACTTGTCTGTTAAGCAGGCGGGTGAGAGAGCTACCTTTGAGGTTGGAATTCACGGAATCAATCCCGAGCTTGTGAGATTGCTCGGAAGACTTAAGTACAGAACCAGTTACGGACAGAACGTGCTCAAGCACTCTATCGAGGTTGCGTTCCTTGCAGGAATTATGGCAGATGAGCTTGGACTCGACGGCACTCTGGCAAAGAGAGCAGGTCTGCTCCATGATATCGGTAAGGCATTCCCCCACGACGTTGAAGGTTCTCACGTTGAGATCGGTGTAAATGCCGCGAAGAAGTACAAGGAGAGCAGAGAGGTAGTTCACGCTATCGAGGCTCACCACAACGACGTTGAACCCAAGACTATCATTGCAGTGCTCGTTCAGGCTGCCGACGCTATCAGCGCAGCAAGACCCGGGGCACGCCGTGAGGATATGGAAAATTACATTAAGCGTCTTGAAAAGCTTGAAGAAATTGCAAAGGGCTTTGATGGAATTGACAAGGCATACGCTATTCAGGCAGGACGTGAGATCAGAGTTATGGTCAAGCCTGAGGAGGTTAATGACGACGGTATGAAGGTGATTGCCCGTGAAATGGCGGCAAAGATCCAGGCTGAAGTCAAGTACCCCGGTCAGATCAAGATCAATCTTATCCGCGAAAGCCGCGCAGTCGACTACGCGAAGTAATTAAGATCGAACTCGTCAATCAAATATGCAGAAATCTCTGTAATCTTTGTTCCTTATTTGCAGTTAAGGATTTATATATATTTAACATAGAACACAGATGAATGTAAGCACGACACTTGTCGGATAAAATATATTTGATAAAACCCGCTGTTGCACCAAGGCGCAACAGCGGGTTTTGCATATATTGACAAGATGAAGGAAATGTGTTAAAATTTATATATAAGGTGTAACGTTTTCGATTTTTTGGCGACATATCGTATGAAGGGGTAATATAAAGGAGGACTGTTTATGAAAAAGATATTTGCTTTCACGTTGATTATTTTTTCGTTGGTCGTTTGTTTGATCTCGTGCGACCAAAGTACTCCCGAGAAAGAGCATGAGCATACGTATGAATGGGTCACGAGTAAGGAAACACATTTTAAGCAGTATACCTGCGGATGTTCTTCGCCTGATGTTGCGGAAGTGCATCTGGATGATGACGGAGATCTTTATTGCGACGTATGTAACTATTACACGTCGAAGCAAGAACATATCGGGCATACGTACAAATGGATCACGACTGAGGAAACGCACTTTAAACAGTACACCTGCGGATGTTCTTCACCTGATGTTGTAGAGGCGCATTTGGATGAAGATGGGGATCTTTTTTGCGACGTTTGTAATTATGCGTACTCGTTCTGCGGATTACCTGAGGTTTATTATCTTAGTACGTATGAGAATTGGATAGAAACGCTAACTGCCGAGAACGTTGCGAAGGTCAGAACTATTTCTGAGTACGTGGGTGTAGCGCCGGGAAGTCTCAAGACAATCGAAAGCTCTACTGATAAGGGTGCTATTTCACGCCTTATTGAAGCGTATATAAAGTTGGAAATGTCGCCGATCGCACCCGAAGAAGCTCTTGTTGACGGAGGCAGTGCGTTTACGATCGAGTTTATATTGAATGACGGAACAGTCAGATCGCTATACTTTAACAATGGAAATTACTCCAATCCCGCGATCTCTTATTGTCAATATTTTGAGCTTTTATCTGTTCCAACGTTTAGAGAGGATGATAAAACTTGGACTTCTTGTGGGTTCGTTAGTTATAGCGGTGTTGGAACCGTTTGCTCATACGTGCCTGCTATGTCGGCTAAGCCTACGCCGATTTGCCAGATTCCGCTTGACGAGCTGGAGTTTGCTTATGATGTGGATGTGAATTTTGCAGAGATCGAGCCTTATGGTAGATTGGTGCAGACCGATTTTGGTGATCTTAC